>DASQTE010000461.1:0-3329 GCA_035642035.1 Blastococcus sp. | reverse complement strand
ACCAGGTTGACGACGGGGCGCCGCGTGACCAACGGACTGGCGAACGGCAGGCCGTTCTGCACGTCGACCACCAGCCTGGGACGCGTCCGGAGCACGTGCAGCAGGGCGCGCGGGTAGACGCCGAGCCGGCCGCCCCGGCGGACGACGTGCACCCCGCCGAGGTACTCCTCGGCCGGGGCGCGGTCGTGCGCGGCGCAGAACATCGAGACGCTCAGGCCGGCACCCGCCAGCCCCTCCGCCATGCGGTGGACGTAGCGTTCCGAGCCCCCGCCTTCGGGGTGGGTGACGTCGCGCCAGTTGACGAACAGGACGTCGATCGACGTTGATCGGGAAAGCACCGCGGGAGCCTACCGCCGGGTAACAACGACTCCACCCACCATTCACCGCAAAGAAGGGGGCCGCCGGAAATGGCTCGCGCAGCCACGTTGTCGCGCTCGATCACGCTTTTCCGGGCATTTCTGCGCGAGCAGTCCGACCCCGACCACTTCTACGGGGTGCTGGCCGCGGACTCGGCCCGCCAGCTGGGCGAGCACGTCACCCTGGCCGGCGCGACGGTGCTGGACGTGGGCGGCGGCCCCGGCTACTTCGCCGACGCCTTCCGCGGCGCCGGCGCGACGTACGTCGGGCTGGAGCCGGACGCGGGGGAGATGGCCGCCCGCGGGGAGCCGCAGCCGGGCACCGTGCGGGCCAGCGGTGAGGCCCTCCCGGTCCGGTCGGCGGCGGTCGACGTCTGCTACTCGTCGAACGTCCTGGAGCACGTCCGGTCGCCGTGGACCATGACGGCCGAGATGGTGCGCGTGACCAGGCCCGGCGGCACGGTGTTCCTGTCCTTCACGCCGTGGTACTCGCCGTGGGGCGGGCACGAGACGGCCCCGTGGCACTACCTCGGGGGCACGCGCGCGCGCCGTCGCTACCGCGCCCGCACCGGCCAGGAGCCGAAGAACCGGTTCGGCGAGTCGCTGTTCGCCGTCTCCGTCGGTGCCGCGCTGCGGTGGGCGCGCACCTGCCCGGACGTCGACGTCGTCGCGACCCTGCCCCGCTACCACCCCTGGTGGGCGGCCTGGGTCGTCCGGGTCCCGGGGCTGCGCGAGATCGTGTCCTGGAACCTCGTCATCGTGATGCGCCGACGCTGACCGGGACCCCGTCCACCGCTGGTACGGGGCGGTATCAGGCAGCCCGCCGTCACCCGCGAGGGTGAATCGTTCACCCTGGTACGCGTCGGTATCCCCTCGTTGGTACGGCTGCGTACCGGGCACTGTTTGAGGGCGCCCTACTCGCCAGTAGTGTTGCCCCGCTGCGACGCAATGGTGCTGTCGCGACGAGCTTGAGGAGCAAGAGGCATGCGAGGACGCGCCATCGGGCTGGTTCTGCTGGGGCTGGGGGCGTTCCTGCTCGCCGGCGCCCTCGCGGTCCGGCTGTTCCTGGAGCCGGCCCTGGTCAAGTACCCGCTGGACCAGACCGCGAGCCCGACCGCGCAGGGCACCGACGTCGAGTTCTTCAACATCGCGGAGCAGGAGCAGCTCGAGGGGCTGCAGGCCGACGTCCGCCAGCAGGTCCAGGGTGACCCCGGCTCCGAGGCCGCCGGCGACGAGGTCGCCGTCTGGAACTTCGGCTCCACGATCACCGCCGAGGACGGCACGCTGCTCAACGCCGGCACCTACCGCGTGTGCATCGACCGGCGCGAGGCCGTGGCCGTGGACTGCGCCGTCGACCACGTCGACTACGACGACGACGTCGCCGTCGAGGGCCTCACCCTGACGTTCCCCTTCGGCACCGAGCAGAAGGACTACGACGTCTTCAACTCGACGACCCGCCAGGCCTTCCCGGCCACGTTCGAGGGCGTCGAGGAGCTCGAGGGCCTCGAGGTCTACCGGTTCCAGATGTCCATCCCGGACACCGTCGTGCGCGAGCTCGACGTGCCTGCCTCCTTCGCCGGCTCCGACGAGGAGGGCACGGTGACCGCCGAGGTCGTCTACAGCAACGAGCGCACGATCTGGGTCGAGCCCACCAGCGGCGTCATCGTCACCTCCGAGGAGAGCCCGAACACGGTGCTCCGCGGTCCCGAGGGCACGATCGGGGCGACGATCCTGGCCGGCAACTTCGCCGGGTCCGAGCAGACCATCTCCGACGGCGTGGAGCGGGCGGAGGACATCCGCGGCCAGATCTCGATGGTGAAGACCATCCTCCCGATCACCATGGCCGTCGTCGGTCTCCTGCTGATCGTCCTCGGAGCCCTGCTGGTGGCCCGCCGGGCACGCGCCGGCGCCCACCGCGAGGACGACCGGGTCGAGACCCGCGAGGTCGCGCAGGTCGGCTGACGCACCGGGGGAGACGCGCTCCCCCTGCTGGACCGCACACACCGCCGGCGATCGGATCCGGGTCTCCCGGAACCGGCCGCCGGCGTCGTGCGTCCGGGCGGAGTCGGCCCTGGTCGCCAGTGGCCCGTCCCGGAGCCCCGCACCGCGCGGCCAGACCGGTCGGCACGGCCGACCTGCGGAGCGGGACGCCGCTCCCGGGCCCTCAGCGGGTCGGTGCGGCTCGCTCACCCGCGGCGGCACCGCGGGAGCGGCGCACCGGCATCCGGACTCCCCGCACCCGGGCGAGGGACGACAGCAGCAGTCCGAGCCCGAGAGCGGCGGCCGTGTCGGCCCAGAAGCCGGGCACACCGGCGGGGAGCCCCGAGGACGTCGCCACGAGCACGCCGCTGCCGATGACGGCGACGACGCCGGCGACGGTGGCGTACCGGCGCAGGGGCGGTACCAGCCCGGCCGCCCATCCGACGACCAGCGGGATGCCTCCCACGACCACCGCCACCGCGCCCAGCAGGAGGGCCAACCCGACGGGGAGCGCGCGCGTCGCCGAGGTCAGGCCAGCCCGGTCGTCGTCGGCGTCGCCGGGGCGGCGGGAACCGGTGAAGGCTAGACCCACCAGGACCACGGCCAGCACGAACCCGGCCACGAGCGACGCCCGGTACCACTGGTCGGCCGCGAACTCGACCTCGACGGTCCCGGAGCTGCCGGCGGGAAGGACGTAGCCCTGCTGCCAGCCGTCGAGCACGACGGGCCTCAGGGGCCGGCCGTCCAGCGTCGCCCGCCACCCGTCGTTGACGTTCTCCGCGATCCGCAGGACCGATTCGGGCCCGGTGGTCACGGACAGGACCCGCCGGGCGTCGGACCAGGAGACGACGTCGACACGGGACGTCTGGTCGAGCCGGGCCGCGGCGGACGGTGACCGGCCCGGAGTGGGTGCCCAGGTGAGCGACGACGGACGGAACTGCAGCGTCGGCTCGGCCACGACCCGATGCGCACCCGCCGTCAGCGAGACGGGAC
>DASQTE010000460.1:0-7589 GCA_035642035.1 Blastococcus sp. | reverse complement strand
GCGCGGCTGGCCGAGCAGGAGCGGCGCGTCGAGGTGGCCCAGGACGCGTCCGCCCGGGTGCCCGGCCTGCTCACGGCGCGCAAGACGGCGGAGGCGGCGCTGGACGCCGCACGTGGCGCCGAGCGGCTGGACGCCGTCCTCGCCGGCTCGCGAGCGGCCGCGCAGCGCGCCCGCGAGGCCTGGGTCGACGCCCGCGAACGCTGGGTCGACCTGCGCGCGGCGCGGCTCGACGGCATGGCGGCCGAGCTGGCCGCCCAGCTCGCCGACGGCACCGACTGTCCGGTGTGCGGCGCCGTCGAGCACCCGCGGCCGGCCACCCACGAGGGCCCCGTCGTCACGGCGGCCGACGAGCAGGCGGCGCGGGACGGGGTCGACCGGGCGGAGGCGGCCTCGGCCGCCGCCCTGGCGGCCGTCGAGGAGCAGGAGCGCGACCGCGCCGCCCAGCTGGCGCGTTCCGGCGGCCGCAGCGTCGCGGAGATCGCCGCGGAGCTCGTCGCCGTCGAGGGGCAGCTCGACGCCGCGACCGCGCTCGCCGCCGACCTCGACGTCGCCCGGCAGCAGCGGACGGCGCTGGCCGCCGAGCGGGAGGCCGCGGCCGCCCGGCTGGCCGCCGACCGCGAGGAGCTGCAGGCCCGCACCGCCGAGCTGATCGCGCTGCGGGCGACGCTGGCCGAGCTCACCGAGCGGCTCACCGAGGTCCGCGGCGACGACCGCGACCTGCCCGCGCGGATCCGCCGGCTGACCGACGAGGCGGAGCGGTGCGAGGCGGTGCTGGGCGCCGAGATCGACGACGTCCGGGCCCGCGCCGCCGCCGGGACGGCGCGCACCACGGCGGAGCAGCGGGCCGCCGAGGCGGGGTTCGAGGACGTGCTCGACGCGGCCGCCGCGCTGCCCGCCGCCGGCCGGCTGGCGGCGCTCGACCGCCGGATCGACGAGCACGACCGCGGGCTGGCGGTGGTCCGCGCGACCCTCGCCGAGCCCGAGCTGGCCGACCTCGGGCCGCGTCCCGACCTCGACGTCCTGGGCGACCGGTGCGCCGAGGTGACCAGGCGCCGGGAGGAGGCCGTCGCCGGCCTCGACCGCGCGCAGCGCTGCTCCGCCTCCCTGGAGACCATCGCCGGGGACATCACCGCGACGCAGGTGCAGCTCGAGGAACGCCGCGCCTGGGCCGACCAGGTGGCCGAGCTCGCCGACCTCGTGAACGGCCGGGGGGCCAACACGCTGCGGATGCGCCTGCAGTCCTTCGTCCTCGCGGCCCGCCTGGAGCAGGTGGCCGAGGTCGCCAGCCGGCGGCTGGAGGAGATGTCGGGCGGCCGCTACACGTTCCTGCACAGCGACGCGCAGGGCCGGCACGGTGCCCGCGGCGGGCTCGGGCTCGACGTCCTCGACGAGTACACCGGCCTGCGGCGGCCGACCAAGACGCTCTCCGGCGGGGAGAGCTTCATGGCCTCGCTCGCCCTGGCCCTCGGTCTCGCCGACGTCGTCAGCGCCGAGAGCGGCGGCGTGGAGATCGACACCCTCTTCGTCGACGAGGGGTTCGGCACGCTGGACGCCGACTCGCTCGACGCGGTCATGGGCGTCCTCGACGAGCTCCGGCGCGGCGGGCGGACCGTCGGCGTGATCAGCCACGTGGAGGAGCTGCGGACCCGGATCCCCACACGCCTCGAGGTGATCAGCGGGCGGAACGGCTCGCGGCTGGCGGGCTGAGCCGGGCCGGGGAGAGGACCGCCGGGCCGGTCGGAGGTGGCCCGCCGTCGGCGGGCGACGCCTCGCCGGTCGCGGGGGAGCGCGCGGGGAAGACCCAGCGCCGGTAGGCCAGGAAGCGGACGGTCGTCCCGATCGCGATAGAGGTGAGGTTCGCCGCCTGCAGGACGAGGGCGCTCTCGTAGCCCAGGGGGTAGCGCACGAACCAGACGACGCCGAGCCCGATCAGCAGGGTCGTCGTGTTGACCGCGGCGAAGAGCAGGAACGACCGCCGGACGCCGGTCCGGACCCGATGGGCGAACGACCAGTAACGGTGCCCGGTGTAGGCCACCGCGGTCGCCACCAGCGTCGAGACCAGCTTGGCCGCCACGGGGTCGACGCCGGCGACGGCGTACAGCACCTGGAAGAGACCCACGTCCACGAGGAAGGCGGTCGCGCCGACCACGCCGAAGGCACCGAGCTCCCGGACGACGGGCCGAGGGCTCCGGCTGCCGCGCCCGGGGAGGGGATCCGCTGCGGCCATGGCGCGATGGTAGGTGCCGGGAGGCGGACGCGGTCCCACGCGCGGCCGTGTGCCGGTCGGCGTCGCGACGGGTGCGCTCAGCGGGCAGCGGGCGGGTCACTAGGCTGGTCGGGCCATGGCAGCTCCCGTCGATCCCCGCACCGGGCTGCCCGTCGTGGCGATGGTCGGCGGCGGCCAGCTCGCCCGCATGACCCACCAGGCCGCCGTCGCGCTCGGGCAGTCGCTGCGCGTGCTCGCCACCGACCCGGCCGAATCGGCCGCCCTCGTCGCCGCCGACGTCCGCCTCGGCGACCACCGCAGCCTCGACGACCTCCGCGCCGTCGCCGCGGATGCCACCGTGCTGACCTTCGACCACGAGCACGTGCCGACCGAGCACCTGCGCGCGCTCGAGGCCGAGGGCCACCGGGTCGCGCCCGGACCCGGGGCGCTCGTGCACGCCCAGGACAAGCTCGTCCTCCGCCGGGCGCTCGCCGAGGCCGGCGAGCCGCAGCCGGCCTGGGTCGAGGCCCGCACGGTGCACGAGGTCACCGCCTTCGCCGACGAGGTCGGCTGGCCGGTCGTCCTCAAGACGCCGCGCGGCGGGTACGACGGCAAGGGCGTGTTCGTCGTCGACGGCCCCGACGAGGTGGCCGACCTGCTGGAGCGGCACGGCACCCTGCTGGCCGAGGAGCGGGTCGCCATGGTCCGGGAGCTGTCGGCGCAGGTGGCCCGCTCGCCGTTCGGCCAGGTGGCCGTGTGGCCGGTCGTCGAGACCGTCCAGCGCGACGGCGTCTGCGCGGAGGTGCTCGCCCCCGCTCCGGGCCTCGACGAGTCGCTCGCGACCGCGGCGCAGGAGCTCGCCGTCCGGATCGCCGACCGGCTCGGCGTCGTCGGCATGCTGGCCGTCGAGCTGTTCCAGACCGGCGACGGCGTCCTCGTCAACGAACTGGCCATGCGCCCGCACAACTCGGGTCACTGGACGATCGAGGGAGCGCGCACGAGCCAGTTCGAGCAGCACCTGCGCGCCGTCCTCGACTACCCGCTCGGCTCCACCGCCATGACCGCCCCGGTCGCGGTCATGGCCAACGTGCTGGGCGGGGCCGCGGCGGCCGAGGGCTGGGCGGGCCCGTCGCTCGACGAGCGGGTGCACCACCTCATGGCGCACTGGCCCGACGTGAAGCTGCACTGGTACGGCAAGGGCCAGCGCCCCGGCCGCAAGCTCGGGCACGTCACGGCGCTGGGCACCGATCCGGTCGAGGTGCGGGCGCGGGCGGTCGCCGCCGCGCGGTACCTGGCCGACGGCGTCGTCGACGAGGCCTTCGCCTTCGACCACGACGCCGTCGCCGACCACTGAGGAGCAGCGTGACCGACCCGAATGGTGACCCGATCGTCGGCATCGTCATGGGCAGCGACTCCGACTGGCCGGTCATGGAACCGGCCGCGCAGGCGCTCGAGGAGTTCGGCGTGCCCTACGAGGCGCACGTCGTCTCGGCGCACCGGACGCCGCGCCGGATGCTCGACTACGCCGAGCAGGCCGCCGGCCGGGGGCTGCGGGTGATCGTCGCCGGCGCCGGGGGGGCGGCACACCTGCCGGGGATGGTCGCCGCGGCGACCCCGCTGCCGGTGATCGGCGTCCCGCGATCGCTGAGCCGGCTCGACGGCATGGACAGCCTGCTGTCGATCGTGCAGATGCCGGCGGGCGTGCCGGTCGCGACGGTGAGCATCGACGGGGGCCGCAACGCGGGCCTGCTCGCCGTCCGCATCCTGGCCGCGTCCGACCCCGTGCTGCGGACCGCGGTGGAGCAGTTCCAGGCCGACCTGGCCGAGCAGGTCGCGGCGCGGGACCTCACTCTGCAGGAGCGTCTCGCTTCGGACGGCTAGCCCGCCGGGCTTATCCTCTACCCGTGGGTAACAACGCTGGGCTCTACGCCCTCACCGAGGAGCACGAGGCGATCCGGGAAGCGGTCCGGGAGATCGCCGAGCGGGAGATCGCGCCGCACGCGGCGGACGTGGACGCGCGGTCCCGTTTCCCGGTGGAGGCGCTGAAGGCGCTGACGCAGGCCGGGTTCCACGCCACCCACATCCCCGAGGCCTACGGCGGCGAGGGCGCCGACGCGATCGCCACCTGCATCGTGATCGAGGAGGTCGCGCGGGTGGACTGCAGTTCCTCGCTCATCCCGGCGGTGAACAAGCTCGGCTCGATGCCGATCATCCTGTCCGGCGGCGAGGACGTGAAGCAGCAGGTGCTGCCCTCCATCGCGGCCGGCGAGGCGATGATCAGCTACGGGCTGTCGGAGCGGGAGGCCGGATCCGACGCCGCGGCGATGAAGACCCGCGCCCGGCGCGACGGCGACACCTGGGTGCTCAACGGCACGAAGGCGTGGATCACCAACGCCGGCATCTCCTCCTGGTACACGGTCATGGCGGTCACCGAGCCGGGGAAGGGCGCCAACGGGATCAGTGCGTTCGCCGTCCACAAGGACGACCCGGGCTTCGCGGTCGGCCCCAAGGAACGCAAGATGGGCATCAAGGGCTCGCCGACCTGCGAGCTGTACTTCACCGACTGCACCATTCCGGCCGACCGCATCATCGGGGCGCCCGGTACCGGCTTCAAGACCGCGCTGCGGACGCTGGACTTCACCCGGCCGACGATCGGTGCGCAGGCCGTCGGCATCGCGCAGGGCGCGCTGGACGCCTCGGTCGGCTACGTGAAGGACCGCAAGCAGTTCGGCAGGAGCGTCGCCGACTTCCAGGGCGTGCAGTTCATGCTCGCCGACATGGAGATGAAGATCGAGGCCGCCCGGCACCTGGTCTACGTCGCGGCCGCCGCCGGCGAGGCCGGCCGCGCCGACGTCAGCCGGGTCTCCGCCTCGGCCAAGGCCTTCGCCTCCGACGTGGCGATGCAGGTGACCACCGACGCCGTCCAGCTGTTCGGCGGCGCCGGCTACACCCAGGACTTCCCGGTCGAGCGGATGATGCGCGACGCGAAGATCACCCAGATCTACGAGGGCACCAACCAGGTGCAGCGCATGGTGATCGCCCGCTCGCTGCTGCGCTGATCCCGTACCGCGGGGCCCGCCGACGGGCCTGTTAGCCTCCGGGCGCCGGTGAGCGAGCCGTGCCGCACCCGGAGCAGACCGGTCGCAGCGGCCGGTCCCTCGGCAGGCACGGCCCGCGAATCCCGCACGACCGCATGGGGGGACATGCACCCGATCCGTGCCGTCTGGCCGTCCGAGGACGGCGTCTTCTTCTCGGTCGCGACGCCCGGTGAGCGGGCCGTCGACGTCCTCGTCGACGGCCGGCGCGTGTGGTCCTTCCGCGAGCCGGCCGATCCGCCCGCCCTCGGCACGCTGCCCCCCGGAGCCGTCGGCGAGCACCTGCGCTTCGAGCCGTGGCCGGGGGTGATCCGCGAGCGGCTCCCGACCCGCTTCACCCTCGCCCTGCGCGCCATCGCCGAGGACGGGACGGCGGACGAGCCGGTCGCGGCCACGGCCGAGCTCTCCGGCGACCGGCCACCGGCGCTGGCCGACATCCACGGCCGGCCCCTGGTGGTCAACAAGTGGGGGCGGCTCGGCCACGCCCTCGCCGACGCCGCGCCGGGCCTGGTCGAACGCATGCTCGACCACATGGACGAGATCCGGGACCTGCTGCAGTCCCACCTCGGGCCCGTCGTCTGCGTCACCGGCGGCACTCTGCTCGGCCCTATCCGGGACGAGGGACGCCTGATCCCGCACGACGACGACGCCGACCTCACCTACCTCAGCAGTTGGGACCACCCGGCCGACGTGGTTCGCGAGAGCTTCGAGCTGGGCCGCCTGCTGCGGGAGGCCGGCTACGACGTCATCCGGCTGTCCGCCGCGCACGTGCAGATGCACTTCACGCACGACGGCGTCCCCGACCACTACGTCGACGTCTTCGGCGGGTTCCTCCGGGAGGGCTACCTGCTCCAGACGTTCGCCATCCGGGCGCCGATGGCCCGCGAGCAGCTGCTGCCGCCGGCGACGATCATGGTCGAGGGCCGACCCGAGCCGGCGCCCCGCGACCCGGAGGCCGTCCTCGCCGAGAACTACGGCCCGGGCTGGCGGATCCCGGACCCGTCCTTCGTCTTCGACCTGCCGGAGTCGACGACGGCACGGTTCTCCGGCTGGTTCGCCGACTACCACGCGGACCGGGAGGCGTGGGAGGACCTCGTCCTCCTCGGCCGGCAGACCCTGCCGGCGGAGGACCGCACGAGCGGCTTCGCCGACTGGGTCCACCGGGTCACGCCGCCGGACCACGCGATCCTGGAGCTCGGGTGCGGGCTCGGCGTCGACGCCCGTGCGCTCGCCGCGTCCGGCCGGACCGTGCGGGCCGTCGACTTCTCCCGCTACGGCATCGAGGCCGCGCGCTCCCGATCGGTCGGCGGCGGGGGGCAGGTCTCCTTCGACCTCGTCAACCTCCTCGACCTCCGTGCCGTGCTGCGGCTGGGTGCCGTCTGCGCGGGCGATCCGCAGCCGTGGACGGTGTACGGCCGCCGGGTGCTCAACGCGCTCGAGGCCCCCGGACGGGACAACGTCTTCCGGCTGTGCGGGATGCTCGTCCGGCGCGGGGGCGCCGCCCACCTCGACGTCGTCACCGACGCCGAGGCCGCGGGACTCCCGCCCCACCTCCGGGTGTCGACGGGCCGGCTCGTCGACGAGGCGGCCCGGCACGGCCTGGTGCTCGACGAGGCGACGACGCGCCAGGAGCTCCTGAACTGGGTGGGGGAGACGGCCGACGAGCAGCTCGTCGAGATCAGCCGCATGACGTTCCGACGGAGGATGCGATGAACGGACACGAGGAGCTCAGCGGATCCCGCGCGCTGGTGCGCCGGCTCATGCACCCGATCCGCCGGGCGGTCGCGCCCGCCGCGCTGGAGCTGCACGGCAAGATCCAGGAGCTCCGCGAGGAGAACCGGGTCCTGCGGGAGGAGCTGGTGGAGCTGCGGGCGGAGCTGCGGGAGCTGCAGGAGCTGCAGGAGCTGCACGGCCGTGTGGACGGCGTCGAGCGGCGGATGGACCTCCTCGACGAGCGCAACGGCGTGCTCACCGACGGCCTGCAGGAGTCGCGGCGGCTGAACCTGCGGATCGCCGAGCTCGCCGACGTCGTGACCGAGCTGGTCCTGCCGCTGCACGACCGGGAGATCGACGCCGGCGCGCTGCGGTCCCTCCGGCCCGACGCGGGCTGACCGGCGGGCCGACGCGTCCGGGCAGCGGGTCAGCCCGTCGGGTCGGGCCGGCCCAGCTCGCGGATGCCCTCGATCTCCCGTCCCAGGGTGGCCGTCACCCGCTCGTCCGCGGCCCGCTGCGGCAGGGCCTCGGCGATCGGCGCGGAGCAGAGGACCAGCGAGGCGGCCGTCGCCAGC
>DASQTE010000459.1:0-5085 GCA_035642035.1 Blastococcus sp. | reverse complement strand
CGCCGCCCGCGTGCTCGACCGGCCCTACTCGGTCGGTGACGAGCTGACCAAGCTGATGCCCCCTGGAGTGATGGGCAAGGACATCCCGCTGTCGGGGATCTTCGACCCGGCCCACCCGCGGTACAAGGAGGCCGCGGAGTTCCGCGCCCGGTACGAGTCCGACCCGGGCGCCGCCGAGGTCGTCGACCAGGCCCGAAAGCTCGAGGGGTTGAAGCGGCAGTGGGGCGTGCACGCCGCCGGCGTCATCATCGGCCGCCACCCGCTGATCGACAGCATCCCGATCATGCGCCGGGAGGCCGACGGCGCCGTCATCACGCAGTTCGACTACCCGACCTGCGAGACGCTCGGCCTGCTCAAGATGGACTTTCTGGGCCTGCGCAACCTGACCGTCATCGACGACGCGCTGCGCAACATCGTGCTGAACGGCAAGGAGCCGATCGACCTCGACGAGCTCAGCAAGGACCTCACCGACAAGGCGACCTACGAGCTGCTCGGCCGGGGCGACACCCTGGGCGTCTTCCAGTTCGACGGCGGCCCGATGCGGTCGCTGCTGCGGCTGATGCGGCCGGACAACTTCGAGGACATCTCGGCGGTCGGCGCGCTCTACCGGCCGGGCCCGATGGGTGCGAACTCGCACACCAACTACGCGCTGCGCAAGAACGGCCAGCAGGAGATCACGCCGATCCACCCGGAGCTGGCGGAGCCGCTGGAGGAGATCCTCGGCCAGACCTACGGCCTGATCGTCTACCAGGAGCAGGTCATGGCGATCGCGCAGAAGGTCGCCGGGTACTCCCTCGGCAAGGCCGATCTGCTGCGCCGCGCGATGGGCAAGAAGAAGAAGTCGGTCCTGGACGCGGAGTTCGTCGGCTTCGAGGCCGGCATGAAGGCCAACGGCTTCTCCGCCGCCGCGATCAAGACGCTGTGGGACATCCTCGTCCCGTTCGCCGACTACGCCTTCAACAAGGCGCACTCGGCGGCGTACGGGCTGATCTCCTACTGGACCGCCTACCTCAAGGCCAACTACCCGGCCGAGTACATGGCCGGCCTGCTCACCAGCGTCGGCGACGACAAGGACCGCCGGCCGATCTACCTGGCCGAGTGCCGCCGGATGGGCATCAAGGTGCTGCCGCCCGACGTCAACGAGTCCTCCTGGGACTTCACCGCCGTCGGCACGGACATCCGGTTCGGCATGGCGTCCGTGCGCAACGTCGGGCACAACGTCGTCGAGTCGATCGTCAAGGCGCGCGAGGAGAAGGGCGCGTTCAAGGACTTCGCCGACTTCATGCGCAAGATCGACACGGTGGCCTGCAACAAGAAGGTCATCGAGTCCCTGGCCAAGGCCGGTGCGTTCGACTCGATGGGCCACTCGCGGCAGGGCATCGCCGCGGTCCACGCCCAGGCGGTCGACTCCGCCATGGCGCTCAAGCGCAAGGAGGCGGAGGGGCAGTTCGACCTGTTCGGCAGCTTCGGCGGCGACGGCGCGGAGGACGACCCGTTCAGCGGCGCGCTGGACATCGTCGTCCCGACGGCCGACTGGTCGAAGTCCGAGCGCCTGGTCTTCGAGCGCGACATGCTCGGCCTCTACGTCTCCGACCACCCGCTGCACGGCGTCGAGCACGTGCTGGCCGCCAACGCCGACACCCCGATCGCCGAGATCAACGCCGGCGGCGTCGAGGACGGCGCGAACGTGACCATCGCCGGGATCCTGACGTCGGTCTCGCCGCGGACGAACAAACAGGGTGCGCCCTGGGCCATCGCCACGCTGGAGGACCTCGAGTCCGGCATCGAGGTGCTGTTCTTCCCGAAGACGTGGGCCGAGGTCTCGGAGAAGATCGTCCGCGACCAGATCGTCGTGGTGAAGGGGCGGATCAGCCGGCGGGACGACCAGCCCTCGCTGTTCGGGTCCGAGGTCACCATCCCCGAGCTCACCGAGGGTCCGCGGGGTCCGGTCCTGGTGTCGATGGCGGCGGCCCGCTGCACGCCGCCGGTGGTCGAGCGGCTGCGCGAGGTGCTCGGCAGCCACCCCGGCACCACCGAGGTGCAGCTGAAGCTGGTCAACGGCAGCCGGGAGACGGTGCTCCGCCTCGACCAGGGGCTCCGGGTGCGCCCGAGCACGGCGCTGATGGGCGACATCAAGGCGCTGCTCGGGCCGACCAGCGTCGCGTTGCTGTGACGGAGGACCCTGCTGCACCCCACGCCTCGCACGCTCGGCCTGGGCCCCCGCAGCAGGGCCACGGCCCGGCGACTGCCAGGAAGCCGTTGTTCACTGGGGCGGTGAGCTCTCCCGCGCCGTTCGCCGACCCCGTGACCGCGGGCGGTCCCGCCGACGACGCGGGGGAGGCGCCGCCCGGCCCGGCTCGGGGGCGCAGGCGGGCCGCCGCGCCGTCGCCGTCGGCGTACTGGCGTGGCTGGCCGGAGGTGCGGGCCGACCTGCGCAGCGCCGCCGGGATCGTGGCCGCGCTCGCCCTGGCCGGCGTCCCGGCCGGCCTGCTCTGGTGGGCGCTGGCGCCGCGGGCGGACTTCCGGATCACCGAGAACGGGCCGGTCCCGGTCGGCGACGTCTCCCCGGAGCTGCTGGTCGCCGACGACGTCGTCTTCGCCCTGGTCCTGGCCGGTGCGGGTCTGCTCGCCGGGGTCGCCGCGTGGTTCCTCCGCCGCCGCCGCGGCGTGGCCACCGTGCTGGCGCTCGCCCTGGGCGCCTGCCTCACGGCGGTCGTGGCATGGCAGGTGGGCGAGATGCTGGGCGCGGGCCCGTCGGACACCGAACTGGCCGACGTCGGCGCCCGCGTCACGACGTCGCTCACGCTCAGCTCGCCGGCGGCCATGGCGCTCGCGCCGTTCACCGCACTGCTCGCCTACGTGGTGGCCGTCCTCTACACGCCCGACGACGGCCTGGGACGCACCGAGCCGGAGACGCCGGCACCCGTGGCGCCGGCCGTGGGGGAGCAGACCGTTCTCAGTTGACCGTCATCGGGGTCGCGAACTGCTGCAGCGGCACTGGCACCGCGCCGAGCGTCTGCAGCAGGGTGAGCTCGCGGCGCAGCAGCCGGGCCTCGAGCGCCAGGCGTCGCCGGGTGGCCGACTCCGCGAGAAGGGACTGCCGGTCCTCGGTGGTCAGCAGCGCCGCCGAGGCGACCAGGTAGGACAGCGCCTCGGGGTCGCCGCTCACCGCGTCCAGCAGCACGGCCGTCTCCGCGTCCACCGTCGGCTCGTCGTCGCCGCCGCCGCCGCTGCCCAGGTCGGCCACCTCGGCCACGTAGCGGGTGAACAGCGCGCGCACGCCGGAGCAGAGCAGGTCCAGCGAGCCGCGGGCGACGGCGGCCACCACGTCGTCCAGCCCGTCGTCGCAGGGCGGGCTGCCCTCCACGGCGCCGGGGATCCGCAGCCCGTCGCTGTCGCCGGCCGCCTCCTCGGCGGCCTCCTCGTCCGACAGCCACTCGACCCGCGCCTGCAGGTAGGGCGGGTCGTCGCCGACCACCACCTCGAGCAGCCGGAAGCGCTCGCCGCCCACGGTGACGATGCGGAACCCGCCGTCGGACTCGCGGCGGACCGCCTGGACCCGGGCGGTGCAGCCGATGTCGTACAGCGCCTCGGCCGGGGCGATCTGCTCGACCTCCCAGCCCTGGCGGATCGCGACGACGCCGAAGAAGCGCCGGTCACCGGACTCGGGATGGCTCAGCAGATCGCGCATCAGCCGGCGGTACCGGGGCTCGAAGATCTGCAGCGGCAGCACGATCCCCGGGAACAGCGGTGTTCCCAGCGGGAACAGCGGGATGAGCTCGCCCATGACTCCACCGTACGGGCGCAGCGGAGTGGCCCGCCGGTGCTGGCTACCCTGGAGCCCCGCCCACACCTCGGAGGCCTCCGTGCTCGCCCGCATCGACCTGCGCGGATCCGCGCTGCCCGGGCCGCGTGACCTCGCCGGCCTCCTCCCACGCGCCGGCACCGACATCGACTCGGTCATGGCGACCGTGCGCCCGCTCTGCGAGGACGTCCGGATCCGGGGCGCCCAGGCGGTCCGCGAGATCACCGCCCGGCTCGACGGCGTCGACGCCGAGGACTTCGCGGTGCCCCGGGCCGCGCTCGACCGGGCGCTGGCCGAGTGCGACCCCACGCTGCGGGCCGCGCTCGAGGAGGCGATCGCCCGGGTCCGGAAGGTCCACGCCGACCAGCGCCGCACGGACGTGACCACCGAGGTCGTGCCCGGGGGCACGGTCACCGAGCGGTGGGTGCCGGTGCGCCGGGTCGGCCTGTACGTGCCCGGCGGTCTCGCGCCGCTGCTGTCCAGCGTCGTCATGAACGTCGTCCCGGCACAGATCGCCGGCGTGGAGTCCATCGCCGTCGCCTCGCCGCCGCAGCGCGACCACGGCGGCCTGCCCGACCCCGGCGTCCTCGCCGCCTGCGCCCTGCTCGGCATCACCGAGGTCTACGCCGTCGGCGGCGCCCAGGCCGTGGCGGTCTTCGGCTACGGCGCAGGCTCCTGCGAGCCGGTCGACATGGTCACCGGTCCTGGCAACGTCTACGTGACGGCGGCCAAGCGGCTGCTGCGCGGGCGGATCGGCATCGACTCCGAGGCCGGGCCCACCGAGGTCGCGATCCTCGCCGACGACACCGCCGACCCGGCGCACGTGGCCGCGGACCTGATCAGCCAGGCCGAGCACGACCCGCTGGCCGGCGCGGTGCTGGTCACCCCGAGCGAGGCGCTGGCCGACGCCGTCCTCGACCTGGTGCCCGGCCAGGTCGCCGCCACCAAGCACTCCGACCGGATCGGCGTCGCCCTCGACGGCACCCAGTCGGGCATCGTGCTGGTCGACGACATCGACGCGGGGCTGCGCGTGGTGGACGCCTACGCGGCCGAGCACCTGGAGATCCAGACCCGCGACGCGCGCGCCGTCGCGGACCGGGTGCGCAACGCCGGCGCGATCTTCGTCGGGGCGTGGTCGCCGGTCTCGCTCGGCGACTACTGCGCCGGGTCCAACCACGTGCTGCCCACCGGCGGCTGCGCCCGGTTCTCCAGCGGCCTGTCGGTGCAGTCGTTCCTGCGCGGCATCCACGTCGTCGAGTACGACCAGCAGGCGCTGGCCG
>DASQTE010000458.1:0-15379 GCA_035642035.1 Blastococcus sp. | reverse complement strand
TCCTGGCCTGGCTGGCCACGCTGGCCGTCTGCGTGGCCGCGGTGCTCTTCGGCCAGTCCACCCGGACCCGGCCCCGCCGGCAGCGACGCTCCAGCGCCGGCCGGGTCGGCCTCTTCCTGTCGCTGTCGGGCCCGTGGCTGGCGGTGCTCGCCGCGGCAGCGGCCGCGGCCGCCACGGGCGCCTGGCTGCTCGCCGCCGCGGCCGGGGCGTGCGGGGTCGTGCTCACCGCCGTCGTCGGGTTCGTGCTCTCCGCACGCTGACGGGCAGGGCTCAGCCGCCGAGCCGCTCCCGGACGTGGTCGGCCAGCGTCCGGACCGCCGAGACCGGCGAGAAGGCGCGGGCCGCCGCGGTGAGGGCCGTTTGCTCGTCGGGACGCAACGCGATCGCGGCCGCCGCCGCGTTCGACTCCAGCTGCGCGACGCTCGAGGCGCCCGGGATCACCACCACCCGCGGCAGACCGATCAGCCAGGCGAGTGCGACCTGGGCGGGCGTCGCGTCATGGGCGTCGGCCACCTCGCGCAGCAGGTCGAGCAGCGGCGCGACCCGGCGCAGGTTCTCGGTGCCGAACAGCGGATTGACCGCCCGTACGCCGCCCGGCCGGTCGTCGGCTGTGTACCGGCCGCCGAGGAGCCCCTGGGCGAGCGGGCTGTAGGCGATCACCAGCCGGTTCTCCCGCTCGGCGAAGGGCACCTGGTCCTCCAGCGGTCCGGCGTGCGCCAGCGAGAACTGGACCTGGTTGCTGACCACGGGTGCGCCGAGCGCCTCGTCGGCCGCCCGCCAGCGCTCCAGCGAGTAGTTCGAGACGCCGGCGGCGCCGATCCCGCCGTCGGCGAGCAGCCGCCGGAACCCGGGCATGATCACCGAGTCCGGGACGACCGGGTTGGGCTGGTGGACCTGGTACAGCGGGATGCGCGTCAGGCCCAGCCGGCGGGCGCTGCCGGCCCAGCGCTGCCGCACCACCGTCGGCAGCGGCACCACCGGGAAGACCTTGCTGGCGACGACGACCTCGTCGCGCTCGTGCCCGAGCGCCTCGCCGAGGATCCGCTCGCTGCGGCCGAAGCCGTAGACCTCGGCGGTGTCGAAGAGGGTGATGCCCAGTTCCCGGGCCCGGCGGACGATGTCGAGGGCGGCGCGGTCGGCGTAGCTGTCGCCGTAGCCCCATTCCCGGGAGCCGAACTGCCAGGTGCCCAGGCCGATGCGGCTGACCGGCCCGAGCCCGTCGACGTCGAGGTACTCCATGCCGTCAGTCTTGGTGTCCGCGGCGGATGGCGCAGATCAGCCGCGGAGCAGGCTCTCGCAGATCGCGAGGCCCTCCAGGGCGCCGTGCTCGGTGGCCCGGCAGCAGTGCACGAGCCACCCGGCCACCCCGGCCTCGGTCGCGGACGCGTAGCCGGCGAGGGCCCGGTCGTAGGCCTCTCGCCCCAGCTCGGCGAAGCCCACCTCGGGCACCGACACCGCCTTCGGGTCGAGGCCGCGGGTGATCCCGGTGAGCCGTCCGGCCCCGCGCGCCACGACGCCGTCCGCGATTCCGAACGGGGCGAGAGCGGCCAGCTCGCCGTGCACCAGCGCGGCCACGACCACCGCCGGCGCCGTCGTCGTCCCGGTGACCAGCGAGAACAGCCCCGACAACCGGGTACCCGCGTGGGCGGCCGGGCGGCCGAGGGCGGCGGGATCGGCGAGGTCCGCGGCGGCGAGCACGTGCAGCCGGGCCAGCACCTGGCCGGGCGCCCGCGGCCACGTCTCGACCATCGAGCCCAGCGCGGCCGAGACCCGCAGCGCGCCCTGCACGACCGGGTCGGAGACCGCGCCGGACCGCAGTTCGGCCAGCGGCACGTCGACGCCCTCCAGCGCAGCGGACGCGCGGGCGCCGCGCAGCGCGGACTCGGTGCTGACCCCGGCGGACTCCCGGCGCAGCACCTTGTGGCCGAGCAGCCGGTCGATGCCGGCGCGGGCGGCGTCCGCGGCCTCCCGCACCCCGGGCAGGTCGAGCAGCGGCGCCAGCGGGTCGGGTGCGGTCGGGCGCGGCGCGGGGCGGGCGGCACCCGGACGGACGGGGAGGGTCACGGGGACGACGGTACGAGGCGTGCCGCACCGGCCCGCGGGGTCCTCGCCTACGCTGCCCCTGCCATGTCCCGCCCCCTGACGCTGCTGCTCGTCCGCCACGGACAGAGCGAGTGGAACGCCACCGGCCGGATGCAGGGCCAGACGGCGCACGTCCCCCTCACCGCGCTCGGCCACGCCCAGGCACACACCGCCGCCGTCGAGCTGGCCCGGCTGCGCCCGAAGGCGCTGATCTCCAGCGACCTCCGCCGCGCGGTCGAGACGGCCGAGCACTGCGCCGAGGCGACCGGCCTGCCCATCGTCACCTCACCGGCGCTGCGGGAGCAGGGCTACGGCGAGTTGGAGGGCCTGCCCTCGCGGCACCTCTGGGACGTCGTCGACTGGACCGATCCGCACTGGTCGGCGCCCGGCGGGGAGAGCCTCGCGGAGCTGCACGCCCGCGTGGAGGCCTTCCTCAAGAATCTCGGTGCCGAGCCGCCCGCCGACGTCATCGCCTTGGTGACGCACGGGGACACCATCCGGGCGGCCCAGGCGGTCGTGGCCGGGCTCGGCCCCGACGCGATGCCGGCGGTGACCCCGCACAACGGCTCCATCACCCGGCTGGAGCTCATCGCGTGAGGCCTGCGGGGTGAGGTTCAGCGGCCCGCTGGAGTCCGCCGCGCTGCTGACGGTCCTCCCGGTGCCGCGGGATGCCGCGGGCTCCACCCGTGGGGTGCTGCCCTGGGCGCCGCTCGTCGGCCTGGTGCTGGGCGGGATCGCGACCGGCGTGGCCCTGCTCGGCGAGCGGTGGATCTCGGCCCAGGCCGGCGCGGTGCTCGCCCTCGCCGTCCTGGCGGTCCTGACCCGGGGCCTGCACCTCGACGGGCTCGCCGACACCGCGGACGGCCTGGGCCCGATGCGCGGCCGGAAGCGCGCGCTCCAGGTGATGCACCAGAGCGACATCGGTCCGTTCGGCGTCGTCACGCTCGTCCTGACCCTGCTGCTGCAGACGGCCTGCCTGACGGCGCTGCTGGCGACGGAGCAGGGCTGGGTCGCCCTCTGGCTCGCCGTCGCGGTGGCGCGGCTGGCGATGGCGCGCACGGGCCTGCCCGGCGTCGCGACGGCCGAAGGCTCGTCGCTCGGCGCCCTCGTCTCCGAGACGGTGTCCGCGCCGTGGCTGGCCGGGTGGGCGGTGCTCCTGCTCGGCCTGGTGGTCGCGGCCACGGCAGGGGACCTGGAACCGGCGGTCCGGCTCGCGGGCAGCGCGCTGGCGGGCCTGCTGGCGGCCGAACTGCTGTACCGGCGTGCCCGCACCCGGCTGGGCGGGGTGACCGGCGACGTGATCGGCGCGATGGGCGAGACGGCGACCACGGCCACCCTGCTGGTGGCCGCGATCGCCGTCTAGGACCGGGTCAGCGCCGGCGCAGGAGGCCTCCGAACAGCTGGCCGAGGCCGCCGGAGGTGGGCGCAGGCGGGGCCGCCCGGCGCCGGCCGAAGCCGCGGCGACCGGTCGGCTGGGCCACGCCACGACCGCCGCGCCCCGGGCGTGCGGATGCGCGCCCCGGGCGTGCGGATGTGCGCCCACCGCGGGCGGTGCTCTGGGCGGCGCTCTCTGCGGTTCCCATCAGTCTTCCGAGGATGCTCATGGGGCACGGGTTCCCGGAACCGCTCCGCACGATTCGGTTTACGTACCGGAGGACCTACCGGGTGCGGCGTGCCGTCACGCTGCGTCGCCGAACGGGGAAGGCGCTCACGCCGCCCCGAGCGCGTCCGCCATCCGGTGGTGCGGCTGGGCCTCCGTCGCGCGGCTCTGCCGCTCCAGCGTGCGCGCCAGCGCCCGCCGCGCCCAGCCGTTCGCCGGAGCGAGCTGGACCAGCCGGGTCAGCGCCCCCTCGGACTTCGCCAGCTGCGCCGAACCGAAGTAGGCGCGGGCGAGCAGCTCGAGGGCGGCCTCGTTGGTGGGCTCCGCGGCGACGACGCGCTCCAGGAGCCGGGCCGCCTCGGTGGGCTGCCCCATGGCGAGGAACAGATCGGCCCGGAGGAACTCCGAGTGCATGTCGATCTCGAACGGCTGCTGCGTCATGCCCGGTCCAACCACCGGAGCCGCGCACGGCTTCCCGTCCCACGAGCGGACGCATCCGGACGCGCCCGCCCGGCGGAAGAGCAGGCATCACCCCCCTCCCGCGAGGAGCTCCGATGCAGCTGCGCCCCTTCCCCCAACGGCGGACGACGAGCGACGCCGGGGCCGCCCCGGACGGCGACGCCCCGGCCTACGACACGCGGGTCTTCACCGTCCAGCGGGTCGGGGCACTGGCAATCGCCGCGGTGATCGCGGTCTTCGGCCTGCTGGGCTTCGCCGGCGGCCTGGACTTCTTCTCCACCGACGGCGACGAGGTGCTCGGCATGTCGTCGAACGGCCTGCTGTCGACGATCTCCCTGCTCACCGCGGCGGTGCTGGTCGTCGCGGCGCTGCGCAGCCCGCGCACGGCTTCGACGGTGATGATCGTCGTCGGCACGCTGTTCCTGCTCTCGGCGCTGGCGAACCTGGCCGTGCTCCGCACGTCGTTCAACGTGCTCGCCTTCGAGATGGAGAACGTCGTCTTCTCCGTCGTCGCGGGGCTCCTCCTGCTGCTGCTGGGGGCCTACGGGCGGGTGAGCGGCAACCTGCCGCCCGACAGCCCCTACGCGCGCTCGCGCACCGACGACGTGGACGACGAGCCGGAGTCCTTCCCGTCGACGCCGGAGGAGTTCGCCGCCGAGCGCGCGATGCGCGAGGCCGAGATCGCGGTGGTCAACCACGTCGCCACCGCCGACCAGCGCCGCCGGGTGGCGGCCATGGCCGAGATGCGCAGCCGTGGCGACCGCCGCCGGGTGTGGATGGAGTTCGACCGGGGCTGACGGGGTCAGTCGTCCTCGGGCCACCGGGCCCCGGCGGCGACCGCCGTGCCCGCGTCCAGCCGGGCGGCCCGCCCGACCAGCGTGATGTCGCCGGGGCCCCCGACCTCCGCGCGCTCCCCCACGTCGACGCGGTCGTCGAGCACGGCGCGCTCGACCCGGGCCCCGGCCCGGACCCGGACGCCGGGCAGCAGGACCGAGTCCACGACCGTGGCGCCCTTCTCCACCACCACGCCGGGCGAGAGCACCGAGCCCCGCACCTCCCCGGCCACCCGGGTGCCCCCGGAGACCAGGCTCTCGTCGACCACGGCACCCGGCAGGACCCGGGCGGCGCTGTGCCGGCCGCCGCGCGTGTGCACCGGCCACGCCGGGTCGTCGAGGTCGATCGGGGGCTCGGCGGCGAGGAAGTCGCGGTGCGCTTGCCAGTACGCCGGCACGGTGCCGACGTCGCGCCAGTACCCCTCGAGCCGGAACGCCCGCGACAGGCCGTCCCGCGTCTGGGCCGGCAGCAGGTGGCTGCCGAGGTCCTCGAGTCCGTCCTCCCCCAGGTCCGCGTTCAGCCCCTCCAGCCGGTCGAGGGTGGGGCCGGGCGTGAAGACGAACACCTCGTTCGTGGCCGTCGTCGTCGCGGGTTCGTCCGGCTTGTAGGCGTAGTCGGTCACCCGCTCGCCGTCGACCTGCACGATCCCGTACCGCGAGGCGTCGTCGGCGTCGACCTCGGTGGTCACCATCGTGACCTCTGCGCCGGACCCGAGGTGGGACTCCACCACCTCCCGGTAGTCGAGCTTGTAGACCGCGTCGGAGCTGACGACGACGAGCGCGTCGGCGTCGTACTCGCGGATCAGGTCCGCCTGCCGCCAGAGCAGGTTGGCCGTGCCGCTGACCCAGCCACCGCGGTCCGTGCCCTGGAACGGCGGCAGCATCATCAGCCCGCCGACGGTGCGGTCGAGGTCCCACGGGCGGCCGTTGGCGAGGTGGTCCGACAGCGACGTCGGGTGGTACTGCACCGACACCCAGACGTCGGCGATGGCCGAGTGCTGGCAGTTGCTGAGCGGGAAGTCGACGAGCCGGTAGACGCCCGCGAAGGGGACGGCGGGCTTGGCGCGCTGGTCGGTCAGCAGCTCCAGCCGGCCGCCCGCTCCGCCGGCCAGGACGAGGACGAGGATCCGGGGAAGGGCCATGCGCCGCCCCTACCCCGGCCGGCGGCGGCCACGCCCGACACGCGCGCGACGGGAATCAGCGGCAACGCGGCCGCCTTGCTCCCTGTCGTGCCCGTCTCCCGTCGCCTGCCGCGGACCGCCGCCTTCTGGTCGGTCGCCGTCCTGCTGGTGCTCATGCTCGCCGCGTCGGGCGTCCCCTCGCCGCTGTACCGCGTCTACCAGGAGCAGTTCGGGTTCAGCCCAGGCGTCCTGACGACGATCTTCGGCATCTACTCCTTCGCGCTGCTCGCCTCGCTGCTGGTCGTCGGGGGGCTGTCCGACCACGTCGGCCGGCGCCCGGTGCTGGTCGGCGCGTTCCTCCTCGAGGCCGCCGCCATGGCGCTGTTCCTGTTCGCCGACGGCGTGGGCTGGCTGCTCGCGGCCCGCGTCGTCCAGGGCCTGGCCACCGGTGCCCTGACCAGCACGCTCGGGGCGTCCCTGCTCGACCTGCAGCACCCCGACCGGCCGCACGCCGCCTTCATCAACAGCGCCTCCCCCGGTCTGGGCCTGTCCGTCGGCGCGGTCGGCGCGGGGCTGCTCGTCCAGCTGGTCCCCTCGCCCACCGACTGGGTGTTCGGCGTGCTGACCGTGGTCTTCCTGCTGGCCGCCGTCGGCACCGTGCTGCTGCCGGAGAGCTCACCGCGGCTCCCCGGCGCGCTCGCCTCGCTCAGCCCGCGGGTCCACGTCCCGCCCGTGCACCGCCGGGCCTTCGCCGTCGCGCTGCCGCTGCTCGTCGCCTGCTGGGCGCTGGGCGGCCTCTACGCCTCCCTCGGCCCCTCGCTGGTCGCCGACGTGTTCGGCATCGACAACCACCTGGTCGGCGGGCTGCTGATCCTGGCCCTCAACGGGACCGGCATCCTCGGCTCGCTGGCGCTGCGCACGTCGCCGCCCGAGCGGGCGCTGCTGGTCGGCGCGCTGGTGTTCACCGTCGGGGTCGTGGGAACGCTCGTCTCCCTGTTCACCACTTCGGCGCCGCTGCTGTTCACCGCGGCGGTGGTCACCGGCTTCGGCTTTGGCGCGGCGTTCCTCGGCGCGGTCGCGACCATCACCGCGGGCGTCGCACCCGGTTTCCGGGCCGGCCTGCTGGCCAGCATCTTCGTCGTCGGCTACCTGGCCTTCAGCCTGCCGGCGATCGCCGCGGGCATCGCCGCGGGGGAGGTCGGGCTGACGCGGACCACGGAGGTCTACGGCGCCGTCGTCGTCGTGCTCGCGCTGCTGGCCGTCGTGGGCCTCCTGCGGGCCCGGCGGGCCGTCGGTTCGCTCGCGCCCGCCGAGCGCCCCGAGGCCCTCGCTCAGCTGCCCGGGTAGGGGCTCGCCTTCAGCGCCCGGGCCAGGACGGCGGCGTTCTCCGCGAGCGTGGCCGTGGTCGAGGCGACCGCCTCGGGGGTCTCGTCGAGGTCCAGGTAGTCGCGGCTGCCCATCGCCTCGTCGTTCCAGTAGGTGCCGCCCTGGGCCGGGATGGTGAAGCCCATGTCGTTGAGGCCCTGCATGAGGTCGGCGGTGATCTTGTGCGCGCCGTCCTCGTTGCCGACGACGGCGGTGACGGCGACCTTGCCGGTGATCAGCGGCCGGCCCGTGTCGTCGGTCTCCGACAGCTCGCCGTCCAGCCGCTCGAGCACGCGCTGGGCCACGCTGCTCATGTGCCCGACCCACGTGGGCGTCGACACGATCAGGATGTCGGCGGCCATCATCTGCTCGCGGATGGCCGGCCAGGCGTCGCCCTCGCCCATGTCCACCTCGACGCCGGGCTTCACGTCGTGGTCGACGACGCGGACGACGTCGCCGGTCACGCCGTGCTTCGCGAGCTCCTCGAGGATCTGACGGGCCATGAGGTCGCTGCTGGACGGCGCGGGCGAGGCCTTCAGGCTGCAGACGAGGGCGAGGGCCGTGAGCGGCGCGGTTCCGGTCATGCACGGTCAGGTGCCCCGCAACCGACGCCTTCCACACATCACCGGCGGACGGCGTCGACGAACCCCCGCACCCGTTCCCGCAGTTCGGAAGCCCGTCCGGCGACGACCTCGGCGGGGTCCCGGTCCTGCAGCCACGGCGGGATCTCCGTCCGCACCCGCTCCGCGCAGCCCAGGTCGGCGCACATGTAGGTGCCGACGGTGTTGCCGTTCCGTCCCGCGGCACCGGTGCGCTTCGCGGTGAAGAGCGAGACAGCGTCGCCGGACCGCGTCGTCTGGCAGAGCAGGCACATCGCCGCCGTCCGGGCCGACATCCGCGATTCGGCCGCGCGCACCGCGATGCCGACCGTCCGGACCGCGTCCCCGAGGGGGGCCTCGACGACGAGGTAGCCGCGCAGCGGCGCCTTCGGGTCCCGCCAGCCGAGGAGCTCCAGCGCGGCCCAGTCGAGGTCGGCGAAGCCCTTCGGGAGGGTCAGCCCCCTGGCCTCGCCCTGCGAGCAGTTCAGGAACGAGCGGCGGACCTGCTGCTCGGTGAGGGCGTGCACCGGCCCATCGTGGCCGACGACGACGCTCACCTCACCCGGTTTTCCCGACCGCCCGCAGCACGTCCGCCGGCGTCGCGGCGATCGCCGCCGCCCCGGCCGCCTCCAGCTCGCCGGGCTCGGCCGGCCCCCACCCGGCCCCGATGCACGGCACGCCGTGCGCGGCGGCACCGAGGACGTCGTGCGAACGGTCGCCGACCAGCACCGGGTCGCGCCCGCCCGGGTGCGCGGCGAGGGCGGCGGCCACCACCTGGTCCTTGTGCCGCACGGACCCGTCCAGCGTCGCGCCGTGCACGCTCGCGAAGGCCGGGAGCAGGCCGGCGTGCTCGAGCACCCGGACCGCGAACGGCTCCGGCTTGCTGGTGGCGACGGCGAGCGCGGCCCCTCCCCGCCCGAGGGCCGCGAGCAGCTCGGGGATCCCGTCGTGCACGGTCACGTCGAGCAGCGCCCCCGCGGCGTAGTGCTCCCGGTAGGCGGCCACCGCGCGCCCGACGTCGCCCACCGGCACGCCCAGGACCAGCGCGAACCCGTCCTGCAGCGGGGGCCCGACCATGGCCCGCAGCTGCGCGTCCGTCGCCGCCGGCAGCCCGAGCTCGCGCGCGGCGTGCCGGACCGAGGAGAAGATGCCGGGCGAGGAGTCCACCAGCGTGCCGTCGAGGTCGAACAGGACCAGCCGGCCCGCGAGCGTCATGCGGGCAGGTCGCCGCCCGGCCCGGCCGCCTCCGCCAGCAGCCGCTCCCGGTGCTCCTCGGTCAGCAGGTCGACGTAGACGGTGCCGTCCAGGTGGTCCATCTCGTGCTGCAGGCAGCGTGCCGCCATGCCGGTGGCCTCGATCGACATCGGGTCGCCCTTGACGTCCACGCCGTCGACCCGTGCCCGGAAGGCGCGCGGCAGCTCGGCGTAGGGGCCGGGCACCGACAGGCAGCCCTCCTCGGTGACCTCCTCGGCCGGCTCGTCGCCGACCGGCTCCGGGATGGTCAGCGTCGGGTTGACGACGTAACCGACGACGTCGTCGCCGAGGGCGTCCGGGCAGTCGATGACGAAGATCCGGGCGTCGACGCCGATCTGGTTGGCGGCGAGACCGACGCCGTCGGCCGCCTCCATGCTGGCGAACATGTCGAGCAGCAGGCGACGCAGTGGCTCACCGAACTCGGTGACCGGGGCGCAGGGCCGGTGCAGGACCGGGTTGCTGCCGTAGGTCACGATCGGGCGGGCGACGCCGTCGTAACGGCCGGGCAGGCGCATGGGCACCGATCCTAGGGACGGCGGCCCGGTGGGTGGTTGGCACGATGTCGGGCGTGACCGTCCCGACCGCCCTGGGACTCGCCCTCGGCGCCGGCGCGGACCTCGTGCTCGCCGATCCCCGCCGCGGCCACCCGGTGGCGGGCTTCGGGACCGTCGCGCTCACCCTCGAACGCCGCACGTGGCGCGATTCCCGCTCCACCGGGGCGGCGCACGTGCTGCTGCTGACCGGCGCGACGACGCTCCTCGGCACGGCGCTCGACCGCGGTACCCGCCGGCACCCCGTCGCCCGCACGCTGGTCACCGCCGCGGCGACCTGGGCCGTGCTGGGCGGTACCTCCCTCGGCCGGGCCGCGGACACGATGCAGCGCGCGCTCGACGCCGGCGATCTCCCGGCCGCCCGCGCGGCGCTGCCCGCCCTCGCCGGCCGGGACCCGGCCGGGCTGGGCGCGGAGGAGCTGTCCCGGGCGACGGTCGAATCGGTCGCGGAGAACACGTCCGACGCCGCCGTCGCCCCGCTGGTCTGGGGAGCCGTCGCCGGCATCCCGGGGCTGCTCATCTACCGGGCCGTCAACACGCTCGACGCGATGATCGGCCACCGCTCGCCGCGCTACGGGCGCTTCGGCTGGGCCGCCGCGCGGCTGGACGACGCCGCGAACTGGGTGCCCGCGCGCATCACCGCCGCGCTGACGGTCGCCTGCGCTCCCCTGGTGGGCGGCTCGGCCCGCGGCGCGCTGCGCGTGTGGCTGCGCGACGGCGCGGCGCACCCCAGTCCCAACTCCGGCCGCTGCGAGGCCGCGGCAGCCGGCGCGCTCGGGGTGCGGCTCGGCGGGCGGAACGTCTACGGCAGCCGGGTCGAGGTGCGGCCCGTCCTCGGGGACGGCAGCCGGCCCGCGAGCGCCGACATCCGCCGGGCCGTCCGGCTCTCGCGCGCCGTGTGGACGGCCGCGGCCGCCCTCGCGGCCGCGGGCCGGCTGGCCCGCGCCCGCCGGCGCTGACCCGGCTCGAAGAGCCCGCGCGGCGCCGGCAGCACGAAGAACCCCGCAGGGTCGACGTGCGGCCGGCTGGCCGGCGGGTCGCCGGGGCCGCGACCACCGCGGACCGCGACGACGAGCGTCGTCCCGGCGAGCGCGGCGACGGAGAGCAGGAACAGGACGAGGAGAGCACCACCTGAGGTCATGACGGAAACAGTGGCATGGTTCGCGGTGGACAACGGCAGTCCACTTCGGCATGGTGGACGCATGCCACCGCTCCTCGACCAGTCCACACCTCGGGAGCTCGCCACGCTGATCGGGCCGGTCGAGAGTCTGGCGGGGCCGCGCTACGCCGGCCTGGCCCGGCGCATCCGCGACCTGGTGACCGCCGGTTCGCTGCCGGCGGGCCACCGGCTGCCGGCCGAGCGCGAGCTGGCGGCCGAGCTCGACGTCAGCCGGGTCACGGTCGCCTCGGCCTACCGGGTGCTGCGCGAGGAGGGCTTCGCCAGCACGCGGCACGGCTCCGGCACGGTGACCGAGCTGCCCGCTGCCGGCTCCCGATGGCTGCCCCCGAGCAATCGGCCGGGGATGCTCGACCTGGCGCACGCCGCGCCCGAGGCCGCGCCCGAGCTGCTGACCGCCTACGAGCAGGCGCTGTCCGCGCTGCCCTCGCAGCTGGCCGACCACGGCTACGCGCCGGGCGGGCTGCCGCAGCTCCGGTCGGCGATCGCCGACCGGTTCACCGCGCGCGGGCTACCCACCGAGCCGGACCAGGTGGTCGTGACGGCCGGGGTGGGCGACGCGACCGCCGTCGTCCTCGAGACGCTGCTCCAGCCGGGCGACCGGGTGCTGGTCGAGCACCCCACCTACCCCGGCGTCCTGGGTCAGGTGGCGGCCGCCGGCGGGCGGTGCACACCCGTCCCGGTCGACGCCGCCGAGCCCGACTCGCTGGTCCGCGCCGCGGACCTGGCGGCCCGGCAGAGCAGCCCGCGGCTGGCGTTCGTCATGCCGGACTTCTCCAACCCGAGCGGCGCCCGCCTGTCGGCGTCGGGACGCCGCCGCCTGGCCGCGACCCTGTGGCAGCACGGCGTGCTCATCGTCGTCGACGAGGTCTCCGCGGAGCTGCACCTCGACGACGGCGCCCTGCCGCCGTTCGCCGGGAGCCTGCCCGACGCCGCGACGGTCACCGTCGGCGGTCTGTCCAAGGCCGTGTGGGGCGGTCTGCGGATCGGCTGGCTGCGCACCGACGCGGCCCTGGCCGCCCAGCTCGGCGAGACGCTCGGACGCCGGCAGCTCTCCGTGGGCCTGCTCGACCAGCTGACCGCGACGATCCTGCTCGGCCGGCTGGACGAGGTGCTCGAGCACCGCCGGGCGCAGCTCCGGGAGCGGCGCGACGTGCTGCTCGCCGAGATCTCCCGGCTGCTGCCGGACTGGCACGCCCCCGCTCCGTCGGGGGGTCTCTCCGTGTGGTGCCGGCTGCCGCCGGGGATCAGCTCCGCGGCGCTCGCGGCCGGGACGGCGCAGCACGGGCTGGTGCTCGCCGAGGGGCGTGCCTTCGGCACCGGGCACGCCTTCGACGACCACCTGCGGCTGCCCTTCACCCGGCCGGCCGCCGAGCTGCGCCGGGCCGTCGCGGTGCTCGCAGAGGTGCGGGAGCGGCTGCGGACAGGCAGGGAGGATGGCATCCCGGCACGGACGCTCACCGTCGTCTGACCACCGGGTCGCCCCGCACGCACCGTCGGTGACGGCGCTACGGCGCGTCGGTGGTGCGGCGCACGTCGATCCGCTCGACGGTCTCCGACGCCTGCGCACCCGGGCCTGCCGTCGTACCGTCCTCGCAGCGAAGCGCATGTCCCCGGCGCTGTCGGGGACGGACATGGTCGAAGAACCGGCCCGTCGAGCGACGGCTCGCCTTCGCCGAGGGGATGTCATGGCGTCACCGGTGATCTCGCCCACCCGCCCGTCCACGCGCGCGCCCGGCACGCCTGCCGCCCGTGGTCCGCTGGCGGGGCCGTCCAGCGAGCGTCGACCGGGCGCGGAGCCGGTCCGGGCACCCGAGCGGATCACCGGCCGCTACCGCTACGACCGGCGGACCCAGGGCTGGTGGTGGTCGCCGGAGATGTTCACGGTCCACGGCCTCCCGGTGACGTCCCCGCCGCCGACCATGGACGACTACCTGCGGTACCAGCACGCGGAGGACCGCCCCCGGGTCCGCGAGGCCATTTCCCGGGCGTGCGCTGACGGGCGCGCGTTCGCGCTGGAGACCCGGATCGTCCGCGCCGACGGGCGTGCCCGCGCCGTCGTGCTGGTCGGCGAACCGCAGCGTGACCAGACGGGGGCGGTCGCCGCCATCGAGGGCATGTGCGTCGACATCACCGAGTCCCGGCCCCACGGCCCGGACGGCGACCGGACGCGCGCCCTGGAGGCCGAGGTCGAGCAGATGCGCGCCGCCATGGCCAGCCGCGCCACGATCGAGCAGGCCAAGGGGATCCTGATGCTCCTGACCGGCTGCGGGGACCAGGTCGCCTTCGACCTGCTGGCCCACATCTCCAGCCACACGCACCGGAAGGTGCGCGACATCGCGGAGGTCATCACCCACTCGGCCTCGGGCAGCATGCGCCTGCCCGACGACGTCCGGGCGATCATCCGGGACGCCTGCCCGCCCTCGCAGCCGTTGCGCTGACCGCGGGTAGGTCTGCGGTCCCTCCGGGCCGTTCGGGACAATGCCGGAGCCACGTGCCGACATCCGTCGACGGCGTGCACCCGACATGCCCGAGGAGGCAAGCGCGGCGTGGTCTACCTCATCTCGCGGCTCATCCTGCGACCCCTGTTCCTGCTCGTCTTCCGGCCGCACGTGGCCGGCCGCACGAACGTCCCGGCCACCGGCCCGTTCATCATCGCGAGCAACCACCTGTCGTTCATCGACAGCATGGCCATCCCGCTCATGTCGCCCCGGCGGGTCGGCTACCTCGCGAAGGCCGAGTACTTCCGCGGGTCGGGCATCCGGGGGTGGTTCACCAAGACGTGGTTCACCGCGCTCGGCGCCCTGCCGGTCGAGCGGCAGACCCACCGCGCCGCCCAGGAGGCCCTCGACACCGCGATGACGGTGCTGGACGCCGGTGGCGGCTTCGGCATCTACCCGGAGGGCACCCGGTCGCGCGACGGCAGGCTGGCCCGGGGAAAGACAGGCGTCGCCTGGCTCGCGCTGACCGCCGGCTGCCCCGTCGTCCCGGTGGGGATCACCGGCACCGACCGCATCCAGCCGGTCGGCGCCAAATGGCCGCGGCCGCACCGCTTCACCGTGGTCTTCGGCAAGCCGCTGACCTTCCCCGAGCACCAGGGCAAGGCCGGCAGCAACCGGTCCCGCCGCGAGGTGACCGACACGATCATGGAGGCGATCGCCCAGCTCACCGGCCAGGAGAAGGCCGGCTGGTGAGCGTCAGCCGTCGGTGAGCAGCGCCCGGATGTCGTCGGGCCACGGCGTCGCCCGCCCGCCGTCAGTGGCCACGTAGGTGTTCCGGACGACGCAGCACTGCCGCTCGTCCACGCGGATCGTGAAGCGCACGGTGACGCTGGTCCGGCCCAGCTTCTCCGTCTCGGCGTCGACGGTCACGGTGTCACCCCAGCGCGCTGACGACGTCCAGTCCAGCGTGCTCGCCTTCACCACGGGGTTCACCCGCGCGGCCACGACGTCCCAGGTCAGGCCGTGGGACGCCCACCAGTTGTTGGACGCCTCGTCGGCCCAGGTCAGGTAGTGGGCGTTGAACACCACGCCCTGCTGGTCGCACTCGACGAAGCGGACGGGCGAACTCCAGACCTGTGGCACGGGGCGCCACGCTAGCGGGCGCACCGGCTACCGTCGGTGCGTGGATACCGTGCTGGCCGGCTACCGTGCGCCCGGCGGGCTGGTGCTCGACAAGGTGATCGACCGCCTCGACGTGCACTGCCGCGAGTTCATCGCCCACTCGCCCTTCGCCACGCTGGCCACCGCAGACGCCGAGGGCTGGCCGGACATCTCGCCCCGGGGCGGCGACCCGGGCTTCGTGCACGTGCTCGACGAGCACCGGCTGGCCCTGCCCGACCGCCCGGGCAACAACCGCGTGGACAGCCTGCGCAACGTGGCCGCCAACCCGCGCGCGGCACTGCTGTTCTTCGTCCCGGGCATCGAGCAGACGCTGCGCGTCTACGGCCGGACCTCGCTGACGACCCACGAGGAGCTCGGCGTCGACCTCACCGAGTTCGGCCGCGCGCCGCTGTCGGTCCTGGTGCTCGACGTGCACAAGGCCTACTTCCAGTGCCCCAAGTCGGTCATGCGGTCGGGGCTCTGGGATCCGGCCCGTCGGGTCGAGAAGACCGCGCTCACCCCGTTCGGCCGGGTGCTCAAGGACCACTGCGCGCTCGAGACCGACCTCCCCGACGACGCCACCATCCGGGCCGATCTCGCCCAGGAGCTCTGAAGCGTCAGCAGGGGGTTCTAGCCTGCGCGCATGTCCTTCGACATCCAGATCGCGATCGACTGCGCCGCCCCGCACGACCTGGCCGACTGGTGGGCCGAGGCGCTGGGCTGGCAGGTGGAACCG
>DASQTE010000457.1:0-5002 GCA_035642035.1 Blastococcus sp. | reverse complement strand
GTGCCGACTTCTCCCCCGCGGCCGGCGCGGCGGCCTCCTCGACCGGCTCCTCCACCGGCTGCCCGGGCTCCGGGGTCCCGTCGTCGCCGGGCTCGTCGACGGCGGTCGCCGGCGCGTCCCCGTCGGCCGGCGCCTCGGCGGCGTCCTCCGGCCGGTCCTCGTGCGGGCCCGGGCCGGACGGGTGGGGCAGCACGTCCTCCTCGGCCGGGTCGGGGCCCTGCCCGGGCCGCTGGTCGCCGGTCATGCGCGGAACACGTGCCGGCGGATGGCCGCGGCGTTGCCGAAGATGCGGATGCCGAGGACGACCACGACCGCCGTCGAGAGCTGGGCACCGACGCCGAGCTGGTCGCCCAGGAAGACGATCAGCGCCGCGACGACGACGTTGGAGACGAAGGAGATGACGAAGACCTTCGCGTCGAAGATACCGTCCAGCCGGGCGCGGAACCCCCCGAAGACGGCGTCCAGGGCGGCGACCACGGCGATCGGCAGGTACGGCTGCAGCCAGACCGGCACGGTGGGGTCGAAGAAGAGGCCGAGGAGGACGCCGGCCGCGAGTCCGAGGATCGGGATCACGGGGGTCAGCCTCCAGGCGTGGGGTCGGTGGTGGGTGCGGCCGGGTCGTCCGGGCCCGCGGGAACCGCGGAGCGGAGCTCGGGCACGCTCGCCGCGGGGAGGCTCAGCCGCTCCTCCTCGGCGTACTCGAACCGCAGCCCGAACGTCTGCGAGATGACCGCGAGCGCGCCGACCTCCGGGCTGGCGAGGAACTCCGCCGACAGCGAGTCCGGGTCGCCGATCGCGCTGATCTCGTACGGGTTGGTCACCGGACGGAAGTCCACCAGCACCGCCTCGCCGGCGAACCGGATCGCGGTGGTGGGTCCCAGCCGCTGGCCGTTGATGCTGATCGCCTCCGCGCCCGCCGCCCAGAGCGCGTTGACCACCAGCTGCAGGTCGCCGTCCTGGACCTGCTCGCGCGGGTCCTCCTCCGCCGTCCCACCACCGACCGGGTCCTCGTCGGCCGACGGGTCGGCGTTGGCGAGGGTGACGAGCAGTCCGGGACCGCTGACGGGCACGGCGCCGGCGCTCTCCTCCGCGCGCGCCAGCGCGTCCCTGGCCCGCTGGCCCACCGCGCTGGCCGCCAGCAGGTCGTCCCGGGTGCGCGTGACGTCGGAACGCAGCGATTCCAGCTGCGCCGCGAGGTCGTCGGTGACGGAGGAGTCGGTCCGGATGTCGTCGACCAGCGCCGCCCGCACCTCGTCGCGGCCCTGGACGCTCGCGGCGGCCTGGTCGTAGGTGACCGCGACGAGCAGCCCGGCGACCGCCATCGTCAGGGCCACGACGACGCGGCCCCACCGGCGGGGACGGGGCGGGCCGCCGCCGGAGGACCGGGACGCGGCCGCCTGGGCGTAGGCAGGGTCGAGGGTTTCGGCGAGGACGGCGTCCAGGAGGGACGCGCCCATGGAGCGCGGCCCGCCACCCCGCGGGGGTGCCGTCACCGCGCCGACCGGGGCAGGCCGGCGGCGCGGTCGGCATGGACGAGGCCGACGACCTGCACCAGGTAGAGCACGCCCGCCAGGAGGTACAGCGCCGTGCCCCAGATGGTGAAGGCCCACGCGAACGGCTCGATGGCCGTCGCGAGCCAGCCGGTGCCGTCGGCCAGCAGCAGCCCCGGGAAGGCGTACAGCAGCAGCAGCGTGGCGGCCTTGCCCAGGTAGTGCACCTGCAGGGGCGGGTAGCCGTGCCGCCGCAGGACGAGCAGCGCGATCCCGAGGACGATCTCGCGGCCGACCAGCAGGGCGACGACCCACAGCGGGATGATCTCGCGCAGGGCGAGCGCCACGAGCGTGCTGACGATGTAGAGCCGGTCGGCGGCGGGGTCGAGCAGCGCCCCGAGCTTGCTGCTCTGGTCCAGCCAGCGGGCCAGCTTGCCGTCGAGCCAGTCGGTGAACCCCGAGACCATGAGGATGGCCACGGCCCAGCCGTCCTCCTCCGGCCCCAGGAGCAGCCAGAGGAAGACCGGGACGCCGAGCAGCCGGAGCAGCGAGAGGGCGTTGGGCCACGTCCAGACGCGGTCGGGCAGGTCCTCCCGGTCGGTCACCGGCGGCGAGCCGGCCGTCGGCAGCGGACCCGGGGGCGGCACCGGGACGGCCGCCGAGGGACCGTTCGACGACGTCACCGCTCCCCCACCTCGCACGACAGCCCGCTGCACACCGTCCCCGAGGCTAGTCGAAGGACCCTGTCCCTCTCACCACTCGCAGGCTCGCGGCGAGCCTCCGGCCAGGGCAGTTCCAGCACGTCACCGGGCGCGGTGAGCCTCTCCTAGGCGGGGACGGCGAGGTTGGCCGGGGCCGGCTCGTAGCCGAGGGGACGACGGGAGAAGCTGCCCGTGCCGTGGGTGACCGAGCGCAGCACGCCGGGGTAGGTCAGCAGCTCCACCTCCGGCACCTCGGCGAGCACCGTCGTCCGGTCGAGGACGGGGTCGGCCTCGCTGCCGGTGACCCGCGCCCGGCGGCCGGACAGGTCGCTCATGACGGCGCCGACGTACTCCCCCGGCACGACGACCTCCACCTCGCACCAGGGCTCCAGGACGCGCGTGCCGGCCGCGGCGGCGAGCTCCCGCAGCGCCAGGGCGCCGGCTGCCTGGAAGGCGGCGTCCGAGGAGTCGACCGAGTGCGCCTTGCCGTCGACGAGGGTCAGGTGCACGTCGACCAGCGGGCGGTCGCCGGTGATGCCCCGCTCGGCCTGGGTCCGGATGCCCTTCTCCACGCTCCCGTGGAACTGGCTGGGCACGGTGCCGCCGACGATCTTCTGCTCGAAGACGATGCCCGATCCCGCCGGCCCGGGTTCGGCGTCGATCACGACCACCGCGTACTGGCCGTGCCCGCCGGACTGCTTGACGTGCCGGCCGGTGACCCGGGTGGGGGCGGCGAGGGTCTCCACCATCGGGACGCGGACCGGCACCGTCGTGACGGCGACGCCGTGCCGCGTGCGCAGCCGCTCCAGCAGCACCTCCGCGTGCGCCTCCCCGACGCACCAGAGCAGCAGCTGACCGGTGTCGGGGCGCCGCTCGAGGCGGACGGTGGGGTCCTCCGCCACCAGCCGCGCCAGCGCGGTGGCCAGCCGGTCCTCGTCCGAGCGGGAGGCGGCCTCCACGGCGACGGGGAGCTGCGGCGTGGGCAGGTCCCAGGGCGGCACGAGGCGGGGTTCCTCCGGCGAGGACAGCGTGTCGCCGGTCTCGGCGCTCGCCAGCCGGGCGACGGCGCAGATGTCGCCCGCCGGGCAGGACGGGACCGGCCGCAGCGCGGCGCCCAGCGGGGAGGTCAGCGTGCCGATGCGCTCGTCGACGTCGTGGTCGGGATGACCGCGGTCGGCCATCCCGTGGCCGGAGACGTGCACCGGGATGTCGGGCCGCAGCGTCCCGGAGAACACGCGGACCAGGCTGACCCGTCCCACGTACGGATCCGTCGTGGTCTTGACGACCTCGGCGACCAGCGGACCGTCGGGGTCGCACTCCAGCGAAGGGGCCGCGCCCCCCTCGGGCCGGGAGACCGGCGGGCAGCCGTGCTCCATCGGGCAGGGGAAGCCGCTGACGATCAGCTCGAGCAGGTCGGGGATGCCGACCCCGGTCAGCGGAGCGGCGCAGAGCACGGGGTGGAAGTGCGCGCGGGTGACCGCCGTCTCCAGGTCGGCGATCAGGTCGGCCTGGACGAGCTGGTCCCCGGCCAGGTAGCGCTCCATCAGCGCCTCGTCCTCGCTCTCGCCGATGATCCCCTCGATCAGCTCGGAGCGGAGACGGTCGGCCTCCGGGGCGTCCGCGTCGGGCTCGAGCAGGTTGACCAGGCCGCGGACCGAGCCGTCCGGGCCCCGGTCGACCAGGTGCACCGGGTAGACACCCTCACCGAGGAGCAGCTGGCACAGGCGGACGGCGTCGTCGACGTCGGCCCGTGCCCGGTCGAGCTGGGTGACGACGACGGCGCGCGGCATGCCGACGGCGGCGCACTCCTCCCACAGCTGGACCGTGGCCGCGTCCACGCCGTTGACCGCCGAGACGACGAACAGCGCCGCGTCGGCTGCGCGCAGCCCCGCGCGCAGCTCCCCCACGAAGTCCGGTGACCCCGGGGTGTCGAGCAGGGTGATCCGGTGGTCGGCGTGCTCGATCGTCGCCACGCCCAGCGACACCGACCGCTGCTGCCGGACCTCCACCTCCTCGGTGTCCAGCGCGGTCGTCCCGTCCTCGATGCGGCCGGCCCGGGGCAGGGCGCCGGTGGCGACGAGGAGCGCCTCGGCGAGGGTGGTCTTGCCGGCCCCGGCATGGCCGACCAGCGCCACGTTGCGCACGCGCGCGGCCGGCCGTGGTGCCGGCGCCGTCCCGGTGTCCTTCGCCATGAGTCCGGCCCCTCAGCTGTGCGAGGGGCCGGAGTGGACGACGGCCGCCGTGCCGGCCGGGTAGAACAGCGCGGTGTGCCCGTCGGGCTGCCACCGCACCCGATACGGCGGCCCGCCGTCCGGCTCGTGGCACTCGATCACCTCGCCCACGCGGTCGGGCTCGCCCTGGTGGGTGGAGTGGACGACGATGCGGTCCCCGACGTGGGCTTCCACGGCTGCCTCCTGGAGGTGCGACTGTGGTCTGCCTCACAGCCTGCCCGCACTGCGGGACCCGGACAAGACCCCCGGCCGATCAGCGGACGGCCGCCGCCCTCCGCTCCAGGGAGCGGGCGCCGCGCCGGTGGACCAGCCACCCGACGACGACGAGCAGCACCCCGGAGGCGAGGAACCCGAGGTCCCAGCTCAGCGGGGCGCCGAGGTCGTCACGGACGTGGTGGACGCCGAGCAGCTGGTGGTCGACCAGTCCCTCGACCAGGTTGAAGATCCCCCAGCCGGCCAGCACGAGGCCGAAGTGGAACGAGTAGCTCGGGGCCAGGCGCCCCTGCCGCCAGGCGCTGATCGTGGTCACCGACGCGGCGAGGACGCAGACCCACGTGGCCAGGTGGAAGAACCCGTCGGC
>DASQTE010000456.1:0-9927 GCA_035642035.1 Blastococcus sp. | reverse complement strand
GCTGGCCCCCGGCGACCATGACGGTCGAGGCCGACCGGGAGGACCTGGCCCGCCACGAGCGGGAGATCGCGGCGCACGAGAGCTTCCTCTACGGGCTCTTCGAGGACGACGAGGCCGAGCTCCTCGGCTGCGTCTACGTCGACCCGCCGGAGAAGGCCGGGGACGCGGACGCCGAGGTGTCGTGGTGGGTGGTCGACCGGCTGGCCGGGTCCGCCGTCGAGCGGGCGCTGGACGAGTTCGTGCCCGCCTGGCTCGAGCGGCAGTGTGGCCGCTGCGCCGTCCCCGGTTCGCGGGGCGGGACCTGACCTGGGCCGAGTGGACCGCCCTGCCCGACCGCTGACCGTTTCAGGGCAGCGCCTCAGTAGTAGGGCGAGCCCGTGCCGTCGGCGGCACCGGCCGCGCGGAGGTTGCGCCGTTGCGTCTCCTGCAGGTGGCCGGTCACCGTCTCGCAGATCCACCGCAGCGGGCCGCAGTCGGACAGGTCCTCCTCCGCCGCCTCCTCCGGCCGGCGTCCCCACGCGCCGCAGGCGGTGGCCAGGGCGCTGACGGCGGCCAGCTCGGGCGGCACGCCGTCGGCCGCCCGTCCTCCCTCGACGGGGTCGTGGACGTCCACGGGACGGAGGCCGTCGTAGCGCCGGCCCAGGAGCGTGCGCCGGACGACCCAGCGACCGGCCGCGACCGCGGCGTCGGCGACGTCCTCCATCCGGATGCCGCCGTGGTCGAGCCACCAGGTCAGCGGGCGCTCGGGCTCCACCTGCATCGCCGCGAGCAACCGGTCGGCGGGCGCGAACCCGGTGGGGGTGACGTCGATCGCGATGCTGTCGGCCTCGTCGACGAGCCGGCCGGCCCGGGTCAGGTCGACGAGCAGGGCGCCGCGGGCGGCGGTGTCCCAGATGTCGAACTCCCGCAGCCGGCCGTCGTCGGTCAGGCAGATCGCGGCCAGCCGGACGGCCACCCCCGTGCTCAGGTCCACGTCGACGTCCCTCCCGGTTTACCCGCCCGCAGGTTAGGGCCCTGGCCGGTTCCGTGGGATCCACCGCTCGGGCGAACTCGCGGGCCACGGCCACACCTAGACTCGGCGGACGTGTCCCGGGAACCGTTGATCGCGCCCAGCCTCCTGTCGGCGGACTTCGCGCGCCTGGGCGAGGAGGCCCAGCGGGTCGCCGACGCCGACTGGCTCCACTTCGACGTGATGGACGCCCACTTCGTGCCGAACCTGACGTTCGGCCTGCCCGTGATGCAGGCGGTCCAGGCCGTCAGCCCGGTGCCGCTGGACTGCCACCTCATGATCGACGACCCCGGGCGCTGGGCGCCCGGCTACGCCGAGGCCGGCGCGCGCAACGTCACCGTGCACGCCGAGGCGTGCGAGGACCCCCGCGCCGTGGCCCAGGACATCCGCGCCGCGGGCGCGCTGGCCGGGCTCGCGGTGAAGCCCGGGACGCCGCTCGAGAGTTACCTCGACGTGCTTCCCGACTTCGACACCCTGCTGGTCATGAGCGTCGAGCCGGGGTTCGGCGGCCAGTCGTTCATCGCCGACGTCCTGGGCAAGGTCCGGACGGCGCGCCGTCTGGTCGACGCCGGCGAGCTGGCGCTGATCGTGGAGATCGACGGCGGCATCAACTCCGACACGATCGAGCAGGCGGCCGAGGCGGGCGTGGACATGTTCGTCGCGGGCTCCGCGGTGTACGGCGCGGACGACCCGGGGAAGGCCATCGCCGCGCTGCGCCGGCGGGCCGCCGCGGCGATGCGCGGGTGACCGCCGGTCAGGCCGAGCAGGCGGCGGCACGTGCCCGCGAGGCCGGCGCCATGGCCCGGGCGCGCGAGCTCGCCGCCTCGGTCCTCGGCACGACGAGCCCCAACCCGGCCGTGGGGGCGGTGATCCTCGCCGCCGACGGCACGCCGGTGGGGGAGGGCGCCACCTCGCCGCCCGGGGGGCCGCACGCGGAGATCGCCGCGCTCGCACAGGCCGGCGAGCGCGCCCGGGGCGGCACCGCCGTCGTCACCCTCGAGCCCTGCGCGCACACCGGCCGGACCGGCCCGTGCGCCGACGCGCTCGTCGAGGCGGGCGTCGCCCGCGTCGTCGTGGCCGTCCCGGAGCCGACGCAGCTGGCCGGCGGCGGGACTGCCCGCCTCCGGGCCGCCGGCGTCGAGGTCGAGGACGGGGTCGAGCAGGAGGCCGCGGAGGAGGGGGCGCTGGCCGACTGGCTGATCGCCGTCCGCGAGCACCGGCCCTTCGTCGTGTGGAAGGTGGCCGCCACCCTGGACGGCCGGGTCGCCGCCGCGGACGGCACCAGCCGGTGGATCACCGGTGAGGAGGCCCGGGCCGCGGTGCACCGGCTGCGGGCGAGCTGCGACGCCGTCGTCGTCGGCTCGGGGACCGCGCTGACCGACGACCCGCAGCTCACCGTCCGCGACCCCGACGGGCAACCGACCGGCCGGCAGCCCCTCCGGGTCGTGGTGGACCGCCGCGGGCGGGTCCCGGAGACCGCCCGCGTGTTCGACGGCACGGCGCCGACCTTCGTGAGCCGCGCCGCGACGCCGGCCGAGCTGCTGGCCGAGCTGTTCGCCCGGGACGTCCGCCGGGTGCTCCTGGAGGGCGGGCCGACCCTGGCCGCGGCCTTCCTGCGCGACGGGCTGGTGGACGAGGTGCTCGTGCACCTGGCACCCACGTTCCTGGGAGCCGGACCGTCCCTCGTGGGTGACCTGGGAATCAGCACGATGGCCGAAGCGCTCTCCCTGCAGATCGTCGATCTCGTCCCCCTGGGCGGGGACGTGCAGATCCGCGTGCGCCCCACCCGGCACACTGGTGGGCACCAGCACGCGGACGGAGGGAGTTGAGGGTGTTCACCGGGATCGTCGAAGAGGTGGGCACGCTCGTCGTCCGCGAGGACCTGGGGCGGGCGGGGGAAGACACTGCGGCGGTGCTGCGGATCCGGGCCGCCAGGGTGCTGGAGGACGTCAAGCTCGGGGACTCGATCGCCGTCGACGGCGTGTGCCTCACCGTGACCGGTGTCGACGGCGACGTCTGGAGCACCGACGTGATGGCCGAGACCCTCACCCGCAGCAGCCTCGGCAGCGCCGTCGCCGGCCGGCCGGTGAACCTCGAGCGCGCCGTCACCCCGCACACCCGCTTGGGCGGGCACCTGATGCAGGGGCACGTCGACGGGGTCGGGCGCGTCCTCGGGCGCAGCCCCGGCGAGCACTGGGAGGTCGTGCGGATGGCGCTGCCGCCGGAGCTCGCCCGCTACGTCGTCGAGAAGGGCTCCATCGCCGTCGACGGCGTCTCGCTGACCGTGAGCGCCGTCAGCGCTGCCGACGTCCACGAGCCCTGGTTCGAGGTCAGCCTCATCCCCACCACCCTCCGCGAGACCACGCTCGGCGCGCGCAGCCCGGGGGAGCCCGTCAACCTGGAGGTCGACGTGATCGCCAAGTACGTGGAGCGACTGCTGGGGGGCGCGGCGGTGGGCGAGCTTGCGAGCCCACGAAAGGACACAGCAGCCATGCGAACGCGTCCGACGAGCGCCAGCGAGGAGGAGTCGTGAGCAGCCCCCTCGGTCGGCTCGACACCATCGAGACCGCGATCGCCGCGATCAAGAGCGGCCGGCCGGTCGTCGTCATCGACGACGAGGACCGCGAGAACGAGGGCGACCTGATCTTCGCCTCCGAGCTCGCCACCCCGGAGCTCGTGGCCTTCATGGTCCGGTACACGTCCGGCTACATCTGCGTCGCCGTCACCGAGGGCGACGCCGACCGGCTGGACCTGCCGCCGATGTTCCGCGTCAACCAGGACCGGCACGGCACGGCCTACACGGTCACGGTCGACGCCCGCGAGGGCATCACCACCGGCATCTCCGCCTCGGACCGGGCGACCACGATCCGGACCCTCGCCGCCGCCGACACGACCGCGCAGGACCTGAGCCGGCCCGGCCACATCGTGCCGCTCCGCGCCAAGGACGGCGGCGTGCTCCGCCGTCCCGGGCACACCGAGGCGGCCGTGGACCTCGCCGTCCTCGCCGGCCTGCGCCCCTCGGGCGTGCTGTGCGAGATCGTCAGCGAGAAGGACCCGACCGGCATGGCCCGCGGCGAGGAGCTGCGCGTCTTCGCCGACGAGCATGATCTGGTCATGATCTCCATCGCCGACCTCATCGCCTACCGCAAGCGCTTCGACAAGCTCGTGGAGCGGGTCGCGGAGGCCACCGTCCCGCTGGTGCCCGGCGTCTTCACCGCCGTCGGCTACCGGAGCTCCTACGACGAGCGCGAGCACGTGGCCTTCGTCTACGGCGACATCGGGGACGGCGAGGACGTGCTGGTGCGCGTGCACTCCGAGTGCCTCACCGGCGACGTCTTCGGCTCGCTGCGCTGCGACTGCGGACCCCAGCTGCAGGCCGCCCTCGGGGCCGTGGCCCAGGAGGGGCGCGGCATCGTGCTCTACATCCGCGGCCACGAGGGCCGGGGGATCGGCCTGCTGCACAAGCTGCAGGCCTACCAGCTGCAGGACCTGGGCGTGGACACCGTCGACGCCAACCTCGACCTCGGCCTGCCCGCCGACGCCCGCGACTACGGCACCGGCGCGCAGATCCTGGTCGACCTCGGCGTGCACACCATGCGGCTGCTCACCAACAACCCGGCCAAGCGCGCCGGCCTGGAGGGCTACGGCCTGAGCGTCCTCGGCCGGGTGCCGCTGCCGAGCACCGTGACCGCCGAGAACCTCGCCTACCTCCGAACCAAGCGCGACCGGATGGGCCACCTGCTCGACATCATCGAGCCCGAGACCGAGGCGGGCCCGGCGGACACCCCGGTCGAGCCGGCGTCCGCCGACCCGATCCCGGAGAACGTGCCCCTGCGCGTCGACGAGCAGCCCTCGTGAGCGGAAGTGGAGCGCCCGTCGTCGAGCCGGTCGACGCCGCCGGCCTGACCCTGGGGATCGTCGCCACGACCTGGCACGCGGAGATCACCGACCAGCTGCTGGCCCGCGCCGTCGAGGCGGCCAAGGCCAGCGGGGTCGTCGAGCCCACGGTGGTGCGCGCGCCGGGTGCGGTCGAGCTGCCGGTCGTCGCCCAGGCGCTGACGGAGCGGCACGACGCCGTCGTCGCCCTCGGGGTCGTCGTACGGGGCGGGACGCCGCACTTCGAGTACGTCTGCGATTCGGTCACCGCCGGGCTCACCCGGGTCGCCCTCGACGCCGGTAAGCCGGTCGGCAACGGGGTCCTGACCTGCGACACCGAGGAGCAGGCCCGCGACCGGGCCGGGCTCCCCGGCTCGGCCGAGGACAAGGGCTGGGAGGCCGCCGTCGCCGCCCTCGCCACGGCGCTGACCCTGCGCGAGCTGCGCGCTCCCGCCCGCCCGACCGGCTTCACGTCGTCGCCGACGGGAGTCATGCGGGACGGCATGCTGTGAAGACGTTCGACGAGCTGTTCGCCGAGCTGTCGGCGAAGGTGGCCGCCGGCGACCCGGCATCGGGCACGGTGCAGGCGGTCCGCGACGGCGTGCACGCCGCCGGCAAGAAGGTCGTCGAAGAGGCGTCGGAGTCGTGGATGGCCGCCGAGCACGAGACGGACGAGCGGACGGCCGAGGAGATCAGCCAGCTCCTCTACCGGGTGCAGGTCCTCATGCTGGCCCGGGGTCTGACGCTCGACGACGTCTACGCTCACCTGTAGAAGGTCCTCGTCCCTCCCACGACGCGCTTCGCACGCCGCGGGCCCGGGGGCGAGGTCGTTCCATCCCGTCATCGAGGAGCCGTCCCGTGCTGCGCATCGCCGTGCCCAACAAGGGCGTCCTGAGCGAGCCCGCGGCCGAGATGCTCAGCGAGAGCGGGTACCGGCAGCGGCGCAGCACCAAGGACCTCGCGGTCTACGACCCGGACAACGACACCGAGTTCTTCTACCTGCGGCCCCGCGACATCGCCGTCTACGTCGCCGCCGGCACGCTGGACGTCGGCATCACCGGCCGCGACATGCTGCTGGAGACCGCGCCCGCCGACGGCGAGGGCGCCGCGGCCGTCGAGGTGATGCCGCTCGGGTTCGGCCGGTCCTCCTTCCGCTTCGCCGCCCCGGTCGAGTCGGCGCTCGAGCGGATCGACCAGCTCACGGGCAAGCGGATCGCCAGCGCCTATCCGGTGCTCCTGCAGCGCTACCTCGAGGAGTCGGGGATCAAGGCCGACGTCGTCAAGCTGGACGGCGCGGTGGAGACCGCGTGCCGGCTGGGCGTCGCCGACGCGGTCTGCGACGTCGTGGAGACCGGCACGACGCTGCGGGCCGCCGGCCTGCGAATCATCGGGGACCCGGTGCTCACCAGCGAGGCCATCCTGGTCCGCCGCGAGGGTGCTGAGGAGATCCCGGCGGTCGCCCAGCTGCGGCGCCGGCTGCGCGGCGTCCTCGTGGCCCGCCAGTACGTGATGCTCGACTACGACTGCCCCAACGAGATCCTGGCGCAGGCCACTGCGATCACGCCCGGCATCGAGGGGCCGACGGTCAGCCCATTGCAGACGCCCGGCTGGTCGGCGGTCCGCGCGATGGTCGGCAAGGCGGAGACGAACCGGGTGATGGACGAGCTGTGGGAGCTCGGCGCCCGCGCCATCCTCGTCACGAGCATCCACGCGTCCCGGATCTGAAGCCGGGGCGGCCTCGTCGTCCTCGCCTCGCTGGTCCTGCTCGCGGGCTGCGCCTCGGAGACCGTCGGTGAGCCGGCCGAGTACCACCTGCAGGTCATCGTGGGCAGCAGCGACGGCGACGAGTTCGGGACCTACCGGCTCAGCTGCGACCCGCGCTTCGTGCTCGTGCGGTCAGCGGGGGCGGGTGGTCCGCTCCACCAGGTCGATCGCCGTCGAGAGGCCCAGGGCGAGCGCCCGGCCGCTGGTGGCGCCGGTCTCGAGCAGTCCGGCCACCGCGGGCGCGAGGGGGCGCTCGCCGACCAGGCCGTAGAAGACGGCGGCGTACTCGGCGCTGACCCGGCCGCAGGCGGCGTGCCGGAGCAGTGCCCGGGAGAGCTCCGTCGTCCGGCCGGCCGCGAGGGCGTAGACGCCGGCGGCGAACCGCTCCGCCGACGGGTGCCCGAGCAGGACCAGCCCGGCGATGGTGCCGGCCATGACGTCGTCACCGGCCGGGGTGAGACCCGGGCCGAGGCCGATCAGCCGGGTGGCCGTCCGCAGGGCCGCGTCGAGGTCGGCCCGGCGCACCGCGCCACGGAGCGCGGCCAGCGGGCCACCGGGGCCGACGGGCAGGCCGGGCAGCGTGAAGGCGCTGTGCGGGACGCCCTCGCCGTAGAGTGCGTTGCGCAGCTGGCGCACGCCCTCGGGGAGCAGGGCCGGGCGCAGGCTGGGCAGCTTCGGCCGCGGGTTCCACCAGGCGGCGGCGCTGACGGCGAGGTCGCCGACGACGATCCGGCCGCCCCCGACCTCGGCCGGTGCGCCGGCCGGCAGGGCGACGAGCGGACGGCCGTTGCTCGGCCGGAAGAGCACGCAGCCGAGTGGGAGCCGGGCGGCGTCACTGGTCATCACGCCCACGACGTCGCCGCCGCGCTCGTGGGGGACGTGGACGTACACGGCGGCCGGCAGGCTCATGAGCACCCGTGCGGGCCGGACCGGCCCGCGCAGCAGGTCGGCGATGCCGGTGCTCGCCGCCGCCGGCACCGCGGCCGCCGCGCGGGCGGGCCGTGCGGTGCGGGCGGTGGCCTGGGCCGAGTCACGGGGGAGGGGGATCGTGGGGAACCCCGCGCGCGCCGCCCGGCCGCGCTGCCGCGCGTCCGTCTCTGAGTGGCGACCGGGTGTGGTGCTCTCGTCGATCGTGCGCATGGCGGACCCTTCGGCTAAGGGATGACGGGAGGCGCCCAGTACCCCCCGCCCGGCCCGGACCACACCGACCGCCGCGGAGGGTGGTGGTCGCCGGGAACCGGCGACGGCCTACCATCGAGACGAACGAGGCGAACCAGGTCTCGAACCTATTCGGCGCGTCGCACGCCGTCTCATGGCGGAACTCGCCAAGAATGGACCCCTGCGTCCGGGGACTCCTGACAGGCACGAGCGGTATGGCAACCTGGACTGCGACAAGAAGGGGGTGAGTCGTGACCCAGGGTGATGCTTCACTCGCGGCGCCGACGCACCGTAACGGCTCGATCCCTTTCCGACGTAACTGGGCCGTCGACGAGTCGCGGGTGGAGACCCGGCGGGACGACCGCACCAGCTGGCAGGAGCGGATGGGCCTCACGGTCGAGGAGGCGCTCGCGCTGCCCGGCCTCGCGGGCACCTCGGTGGCCGCCGGCGGGTCCGGGCTCGGCCGCGTCGTCCGGCACATGGTCGTCGACGACCCCGCTGACCCGCTGGCCGCGGCCGGCCCGGACGTGCTCGTCGTCCTCGGGGCGCGGCTCCCGCCGGCCGATCCGGCCAACTGCCGCGCCCTGGTGGAGCGCCTGGACTCGATGGGCACCGCGGCGCTCGCCTTCCGCCGCACCGAGGGGCCGGCGCCGGTCCCGGGCGAGGTGCTCGCCGAGGCCGAGCGGCGGGGGCTGCCCGTGCTCGCCCTGCCGCCCACCATCCGCCTCGACGAGATCGTGTCCGAGGTCCTCGGCGCCGTCGTCACCAAGCAGGGCCAGGCTCTCGCCCTGACCTCCCGCATGGACGACGAGTTCATGGAGGTCGCCCTCACCGGCGGCGGGCTCGCCGAGGTGACCCAGCGGCTGGCCGTCATGCTGGACGGCACCGCGGTGCTGGGCCTGGGCCCCGACCGCGAGGTCGTCACCAGCGCCGGGCCGCGGGGCGACGTGGAGGAGATCAGCGACTGGCTCTGGCTGCTCGACGCCGCCGCCGACGACGCGCTGGCCGAGCTGACGCCGTCCCGCCGGCTCTCCGGCGTCCGCGCCGACCAGACCGTGGTCACGCCGGCCGACGTGCTGGCCGACGCCGACCTGTCGCCCGCCGACGGCATCCTGCTGGTCCCCGGTCACCACGAGCTGCCCGGCGGGGTCGGCGAGTACGCCGTCGCGCCGATCATGGCCGGCGAGCAGCGGCACGGCTGGTTGGTCGCCGTGCACCGGACCGGCGCGATGATGCTGGGCGCCGGTGGTGTCCTGGAGCGGGCCGCGGTCATCGCGGCGCTCTCGGTGATCCGCCTGCAGGCGGTCCACTCGGTCGAGCTGCGCTTCCAGGGTGACCTGGTGCGCCGGCTGGTCGGCGGGTCCGTGGGGCACACCGAGCGGACGCTGGCCTACACCCGGTCGTTCGGCTGGCGGCTGGACGGGCCGGTCGCGGTGCTGGTCACCGCCACCGAGACCGTCGCCGACGCCGCCGCCGACCCGACCAAGGCGCTCGACGTCCTCGACCGGCTGGCCGACGGCTGGCGGGCGGCCCTGGAACCGGAGGTCGCCGGCGCGGCCGTGGCCGGACTGGCCACCGAGATCGTGACCCTCCTGCCGCTGGACGGCCGCACGCCGGAGGAGCTGTCCCAGCTCGTCTCCGCCGTCAGCTCCCGGGTCAACGGACGGCTGCGCCGGGTCGGCCGCGTGCTGGGCACCGGCATCGGCCGGCCGGCCGACTCGCTGTCCGCTCTCGCCGAGGCCCACCGGCAGGCGCAGCGCGCCCTCGGGGTCGGCCAGGAGATCCACGGCGGCTCGGCGGTCACGCACTTCGACCAGCTCGGGGTGTTCCGGCTCCTGTCGCTCATCCCCGACAGCACCGAGCTGCGGACCTACGTCGACGAGGTGCTCGGCCCCCTCGCCGACGCCGCCGACCCGGACTCCGCCGACCTGCGCGACACGCTGCGGGTCCTGCTGGAGACCAACCTCAACGTCGCGGAGTCCGCGCGCCGGCTGCACTTCCACTACAACACGATGCGCTACCGGATCGGCAAGCTGGAGCGGCTCCTCGGGCCGTTCACGACCGACCCGACGCTCCGGCTGAACCTGCTGCTGGCGCTGCACGCGGCGCGGATGCGCGGG
>DASQTE010000455.1:0-11672 GCA_035642035.1 Blastococcus sp. | reverse complement strand
CCCGCCATGCCGACGTCACCCACCACCCGCGGGTGGTCGGAGTCGTATCCCCGGTGCGTCGGCAGGTCGAAGGCGACCGACAGGCCCTTCTGCCCGGCGGCGAGGTTCCGCCGGTAGAACGCGTTCGACTCCGTGGCCGTCGAGAAGCCGGCGTACTGCCGGACCGTCCACGGCTGGGTCGTGTACATCGTCGGGTACGGCCCGCGCAGGTACGGCGCGATCCCGGGATAGGTGTCGAGGAAGTCCAGCCCGTCGAGGTCGGCCGGCGTGTACAGCGGCGGGACGGCGATGCCCTCGGGGGTCTCCCAGGTGGCTTCCTCCGCGCCGCGGCCGGTCGACTCCTTGAACGCCTTCGCCCAGGCTGAATAGTCACCCACCCCGTCCGCCCCGGCCCCGCTGCCGGCCTCGGGCCGGCCCAGCTCGACGTCGCCGAAGTCGGGGATGGTGCTCATGCGTGCACTCCCAACTGCTCGTGCGCGGTGCGCAGGACGGACAGGGCGTCGCATCCGGCGAAGACGTAGCCGTCCACGCCGTCGACGGCGAGGTCGGGCTTCCCGGCGAGCCACACCTGCGTCGCGCCGGCCTCCCGCAGTTCCTCCGCCAGGGCGGCCGCCGACTCGGCGTAGTCCTTGTCGGTGCCGCAGATGCAGGCGACCGACGTCCCCGCACCGGCGAGGCCGGAGGCGCCGTCGCCGGACGGGGTCTGCAGCCCGCCGGCCTGGAACAAGTTCCCCGCGAAGGCGGCCCGCGCGGTGTGCTTCGCGATCGGGCCGATGGTCGCCAGGTACACCGTGGGCCGTTCGGCGGCGTCCGCGGCGTCGCGCAGCGCCTCGAACTCCTGGGCCGCCCGTACCTTCGGCAGCCCGCCGGACGGGGCCGCCCAGGCGGACGGCTCCCGCGACGGCAGCTTCTCGGTCAGGTTCGGGAACTCGCTGACGCCGGTGATCGCGTCCTTCCGGGTGGCGAGCCGCTTCGCCCGCTCGTCCCAGGCGGCGGCGATGCGGTCGCGCACCAGCCCGGAGTCCAGCGCCGCGGCCAGTCCGCCGGCCCGCTCGACCTCGGTGAACCAGTCCCAGGCCGCCCGCGCCAGGGAGTCGGTGAGCGACTCGACGTACCAGGAGCCGCCGGCGGGGTCGAGGACGCGGGCCAGGTGCCCCTCCTCGACGAGCAGGTTCTGGGTGTTGCGGGCGATCCGCCGGGAGAAGGAGTCGGGCAGGCCGAGTGCGGCGTCGAAGGGCTGCACGGTGACGACGTCGGCGCCGCCGACGCCCGCGGCGAAGCAGGCGACGGTGGTGCGCAGCATGTTGACCCAGGGATCGCGCTTCGTCGTCATCACCGAGGAGGTGACGGCGTGCTGGCGCTGGGCCCGGGCCTCCGGGGCGGCGCCGCTGACCTCGCCGACCCGGTCCCACAACCGGCGGGCAGCGCGCAGTCCGGCGATCGTCGTGAACTGGTCGGCGGTCGCGCCGTAGCGGAACTCGAGCTGGCCGAACGCCTCGTCGACGCTCAGGCCGCCCTCGGTCAGCGCGCGTAGGTACGCGACGCCGGCGGCGAGCGAGCAGCCGATCTCCTCGACCACCGACGCACCGGCGTCGTGGAAGACCGTGGCGTCGACGACGACGGAGCGCAGGCCCTCGTGCGCCGCCGCCCGGCGGGCGACGTCGGCCAGGCCGGCGAGATCCTGCGGCTCCCCCGTCGCCGCGTGCACCGCGAGCGGGTCGAGGCCGAGCGAGCCGCCGGCCGCCACGTCGTCCCGGCCCTCGACGAGCGAGAGGAACGCCTCGGCTACGTCATACCCACCCGGCCCGCCGCCCGTGACCGCGACCGGCGCGAGGTCGAGGAACACGTCGGAGAGCACGGTCCCGAGCTCGCCGGCCGGGATGGCGCCCTCGCCGACGACCAGCCACACCGAGGTGACACCGTTCTCCAGGTCGGCGGCGATCGCCTCCCTGGTGACGGCGACGTCGGGGTGCGCGTGCCGCTGGCGGACGTCCCAGCCGCCGGGGACCCCGCTCTCCGGATGCGCGCCCGCCCGCGAGCCGCGCACGAACGGCGCCAGCCCGGGGACACCGACCGCCGAGGGAAGGTTCGCGGCGTCGTCGGCGGTGTACAGCGGGAGCACGCGGACGCCGGTGGCGACGGTACGGCTCAGCGCCTCCTCGACCGGGTCGGGCAGGTCCTCGCGGCCGGCCTTGCGCAGCACGCCGGCGACCAGCTCGCGCCACTGCTCGCGCGTCGCCGCGTCGAACTCCGCCGCCAGCGCCAGGTCGCTGGGGACCTCGTGCTCGGCCGGCACCTCGGCGTCCGCGGGCGCCGGCGCGTCAGCCTGCTGGTCGGTGGGACTCATCGTCGGTGGGTCTCCTCGTCCGTGTCTCGGCAGAAGTGTCTCCGGGTGCCGGACGCCGTGTGCGAGCGGGTGGGGGCTGGCCGCCGGCACTCGGGTCCGCGTCGGCCTCCAGGGCGTGCAGCGCGGTACGCGCGAGCAGCCGGACGCCGACCCCGATGGCCCGCTCGTCGACGTCGAACGTGCCCCGGTGCAGGTCGAGGGGCGGACCGCCGCCGTGGGTGCCCAGCCGGGCCAGCGCGATCGGCGCCACCTCGGCGAACCAGCCGAAGTCCTCGCCGCCCATGCTCTGCGGCGTCACGACGACGCGGTCGTGGCCGACGGTCTCCAGCGCGGCGGCCCGCATCAGGGCGACCGCCCGGGGGTCGTTGACCACGGGAGGCAGTCCGCGCACGTAGTCGACCTCGCACCCGGCGCCCGTGGTCGCCGCCACGCGCGCGACGAGAGAGCGCATGAGCTCCTCGGCGTTCCTCCAGGCCTCCCGGTCCAGCACCCGGACGGTTCCGCGCACCGTGCCGCGCTGCGGGATGGCATTCGCTGCGACACCGGCACTGACCGCACCCCAGACCAGCGACATGCCCGAGCGCGGATCGACCTGGCGGGACAGCAGGCCGGGGAGATCGGTGATCAGCCGGCCGAGGGCGTCGACCAGGTCGACGGTGAGCTGCGGGCGCGCGGTGTGCCCACCGGGACCGGTGAGCGTGATGTCCACGCGGTCGCAGGCCGCGGTGATGGCACCGGTGCGCAGGCCGATGGTGCCGACGGGCACCGACGGGTCGCAGTGCAGCGCGAACGCTCGGGACGCCCCGTCCAGCACCCCGGCGGCGACCACCTCGGTCGCGCCGCCCGGGATGACCTCCTCGGCGGGCTGGAAGACGATGCGCACGGTCCCGGGCAGGCCGTCGAGCGAGGCCAGCGCCTGGGCGACCCCGAGCGCGATCGTCGTGTGGACGTCGTGGCCGCACGCGTGGCAGAGGCCGTTCTTGGTGGAGGCGTAGGGCACGTCCTTCGCGTCGGCGAGCGGGAGGGCGTCGATGTCGGCCCGCAGCACCACCACCGGTCCGCCGCTGCCCACGTCGCACACGAGGCCTGTGCCGGTCGGCAGCCGCCGCGGCTTGAGCCCGACCTCCCGCAGCCGCCCCTCGAGGTAGGACGTCGTCTCGAACTCGGCGAATGCGAGTTCGGGGTGCGCGTGCAGGTGCCGCCGGGTGGCGACGAGGTGCTCGTCGTTCCTGACCACCCAGTCGTCGACCGCGGAGCCCAGCTTCTCGACGACCGGGGTCATGCCGCGTGTCCCCCCGCGCAGTCGGCCGGGCCGGGCACCGGCCCGGACGGAGTTCCGGCCGGACCGGTGGTGGGCAGCCCGTCGTGCATCTCGGCGAGCAGGCTGTCGACGACCGGCTTCAGGTCCCCGCCGGACCCCAACGCGACCGCCCGCTGGCGCTGGTAGGAGGCGCCGACGGACAGGATCCGCTCGACGTCGTCCAGCTCGGCCTCGCACTCCAGCCGCTTCGCCGTCGGGGCGAGCTCCTCGAGCAGGTCGAGGATGGCCTGCCGGACCGGGCGGACGGTGCCCTTCTCGTCGACGACGATGTCGGCGTCGAGGCCGTAGCGGGCCGCGCGCCACTTGTTCTCCCGGAGCACCCAGCTGGCCGGCGTGGGCAGGGTGTAGCCGCGGTCGAGCTGGGTGTCGAACTGCTCGACGAGGCACTGCGACAGCGCGGCGACCGCGCCGATCTCGTCGAGCGTCGGCAGGCCGTCGCAGATGCGCAGCTCGACGGTGCCGAAGCCCGGGTGCGGGCGGATGTCCCACCACACCTCGCGCACGCTCTCGATGGCGTTGGTCGAGATCAGGGTCGCCATGTAGTCCTCGAACTCGTCCCAGCCCGAGAGCTGGTAGGGCAGCCCGGCCGTGGGCATGCTCTCGAAGACCTTCGTGCGGGACGACGCGAGCCCGGTGTCGCAGCCGACCCAGAACGGGGACGACGCCGACAGGGCCAGGAAGTGCGGCACGTACTGGCACAGCGCGTTGACGATCGGGATGGCCTTCTCCGGCGAGCGGACGCCGACGTGCACGTGGACGCCGAAGATCTGCAGCCGGCGGGCGAGCCACTGCATGCGCTCGACCAGCTGCAGGTAGCGCTCCTTGGGCGAGATGAGCTGGGTCTGCCAGTCGGTGAAGGGGTGCGTGCCCGCGCACATCACGCCCAGCCCGCGGCGCTCGGCGGCGGCGCTCACCTCGGCCAGCGTGCCGGCGAGGTCGGCCTTGGCCTCCGAGACGGTGCTGCAGATCCCGGTGATGATCTCGATCGTCGACTGGAGCAGCTCGTGCTTGGCCTTGGGGTGCTCCTCGGCGCCCTCGGGCCGGATCTCCTCGAGGATCTCCACCGCGCCGGCCGTCAGCTCCCGGGTGTCCCGGTCGACGAGCTGCAGCTCCCACTCCACGCCGAGGCTGGCGCGCTGGGATGACTCGAAGGGGATCTGCACGTCGGAAGTCTAGGTTCGATCACTCCTCTCCACCCCCCGGCGGAGCAAGATCACCCCGACGGTGAGCCGCCCGCACCGTGGCCGCAGCCGGATCGCAGCCGGATCGGGTCGGGACCGCAACCACCGGGGCGTGCGCTGGGCCTGTCGCCGGGACCCGCCCGGCGCCGAGCCCCAGGAGACACCGGTCATGTCCCGTTCCCGCATCGCACGCCATGCAGCAGTTCTCGCGGCCACCACGTCGATCGCCGCCGCCGCATTCGTGGCCGCCGCCGGTCCCGCCGCCGCCATGCCCTTCGAGGGCGATCCGGCTCCCGGCCAGTGCGTCCGGGTCGTGCCGCTGCCCGGCTTCGAGCGCAGTCCCGACGTCTTCTCCACCGGCGTGGCCGCCGTCCTGGTGCCGCGGTCGCAGTGCTGAGGACGTGACCCGAGCCGCCGTCCCCTGCCGTCCGGCCGGGGGCGGCAGCGGGCGGCCTCAGCCGAGGTCGCTGCAGGTGGCCCGGTACTCCCGGCCGGGCAGGTAGAGCTCCCACTCGGCCCGGGTCAGGTCGCGGGCCGCGACCTCGCAGGCCGTGCGCAGCCAGATCGACGGCGTCATCGGGTAGTCCATGACCCACTCCTGGTCGCCCAGGATCACGAGGTCCCCGGTCGGGTCGGGGGCCATGAAGGTCGGCGTCTGCACGTTCTCGACCGCCGGCGGCAGCCCCATCGTGGCGACCGACCGGTCGACGTCGAAAAGCCTGACCGTGCTGCCGGCGCCGGTGAGGGCCACGGTGCGCCCGTCGGGCAGCCACTCGATCTGCAGGCGTGCGGCGTCCGAGGCGAACGCCGGCGCGTGGGCCTGCCACGTGTCCACCTCGACGACGTGCAACCCGCCGCCCTCGCCGGTGGCGAGCAGCAGTTCGCCGTCCTCCGACCAGGACAGCGCCCAGAGCCGGGTGTCGGAACCCAGGTCCACGGTGGAGCGCTCGTCCAGCGTGGCGGCGTCCCGGATCTCCAGTGCGGTGTTCCACCCGCCCGCCAGCGCCAGGTTCCGGCCGTCCGGGCTGAGCTCGATCGCCTCCGGCACGACGTCCACCGTCGCTTCGTCGGCGATCTCCCAGTTCCCCGTGTCGACGGCGAGCAGGGTTCCTCCGGGCGTCGACGTGGTGGGGTCGCCGACCTGGATCCCGAGGAGCAGCCGCGAGCCGTCGGCGGTCCATGCCAGGCAGCCGACCACCCCGACCGGCAGCGGCTGCCCGTCGGGGCCTGGGTACCCCGCCGCGGGCACGGTGAAGGTCGTGACCGGCTCGCGCGACCGCGCGTCGAGGACGGTGACGGCCAACCCGGAGCTGACGGCGATGAGGCTGCGGTCGGGGTTGACCGCCACGGAAGCCCCGATGTAGCTCTCCTCCAGCGTCTCTCCGACCGCGACCTCGTCGACGACCTCCCCGGTCCGCGGGTCCACGAAGGTCGCGGCGACCTCGGACGTGCCGGGGCCGAAGTACGGCCAGTCGCCCGACACGGCGGTGCCGAACGGGCGGGTCGGGGCGACGACCAGTTCCCCCGGCTCGACGACGCCCGGCTCGTCGGTGATCCACCGGTCGTCCAGCCCCGGTCGGGGCGCGCCGAAGCCGCCGGTCGGCGACACGTCCCAGACCATCAGCCTGTTGTTGCTGGACATGGTGTACATGCGGTTGCCCGACGGGTCGATCAGGGAGGTCCCCACGGTGCCGCCGGCACCGGTGAGCACCTCCTTCTCCGACCACCGCCCCGTCGCCGCATCGATGTCCCAGAGGACGACGGCGCTCTCGGCTCCGACCGTGACGCCCCACGTACCGTCCGGTGCCACGTCGAGGTCGATCGCGGCGCCGGGCAGCGCATCGAACTGCTGGCGGATCCGGCCGTCGGTGTCGTACAGCGTCACGGTGCCGTCGCTACCGAGGAGGGCCGCTCCGTCGGGGAGCGCGCGGAACTCGAAGAACGTCGCCGGATCGTCCGTCGGGTCCTCGAGCGTGACCTGCCGACCGCTGTCCAGCTCGGCGAACGCGGCGGATCTGCTCGGCGGGTCGACCAGCACGGCGGTGCCACCGTCGTCGGACAGCACCACCTCGAGGTCGCTCAGCGCGCCGGGCGCGATTCCCTGCACCCCGAGCTCGCGCCGGGTCCCGTCGACGAGGTCCAGCTCGATCAGCCGCCACGTGGTCTGCGTGGCATCCTCCGTGCCGACGAGCAGCCGGGCCCGCCGGCCGTCGGGCAGGACCACCGCGGCGACCGGCTCCCCGCCCACCTCCGCACCCCCGAGCACCTCGCGCACGGCACCGTCGGCGTCGACCGTGCGGACCCACGAGCCGGATTCGCCGGTGCCGGCGGTGAGCACGGTGGGGTCGGTCGGCGACGCGGCCGTGGCCCGCCAGCCTGCCCAGTCGTCGTCCGCCTCGAGGACGACGCGCGGCGGGTCGGCCGAGTCGACGGGCCAGCTCAGCAGCCGGCCGATCACCTCGTTGCCGACGAAGACCGTCCGGCCGCCGTCGGCCAGCGAGCCGAGGGGCCCCACCCCGCCGAGGTCCTCCGTGCGGATCACGCGCCGATGCTCGACGAGCGAGGACAGCAGCTCGTCCCGCGTCTCCGGGGTGTCCCTCAGTCGGAAGCCCTGGGCGGCCAGCAGGTACGTCAGGTCCAGTGACGCCGCCGTACCGGACAGGGCCGCGAGCCGGTTGGCGTCGGCGGTCAGCGAGGTGCGCTCGGACACCGCCGAAGCGCGGTCGGCCGCGCGCTGGGCACGCACGGCCAGCAGGGCGGTGACGAGGGCGACCACCAGGACACCGGCCAGTCCGGTCGCCAGCCACCGCAACCGGCGCCGGCCGCGGGCCTCGGCCCTGGCCCGCTGCTGCGCGGCCCGGAGCTCCGCATCGGCGCGCGCCTTCGACGCCTCGAGGAACTCGCGCTCGCCGGAGGTCAGCTCGTCGACCGCGGCAGCGGCCCAGTCGAGGGCCGCGCCGAGCCGTGCGCCGCGGTAGAGCTCGTCGTCCGGCCGGCCGCGGCGCTGCCACTCCTGGGCGGTCGGCGTCAGGTGCCGGCGGACGACCCGACCGGCCGCGTCCTCGTCCAGCCACCGGGTCAGGCGCGGCCATCCGGTCAGCAGCGCCTCGTGGACGACGTCGAGCCGCTCGCCGTCGAGGGACAGCAGCCGTCGCGCCACGAAGCCGTCGATCACCGTCCGGCGCACGGTGCCGCGGTCGCCGTCCAGGTCGAGCTCGGCGAGCGGGACGGGGCGCCGGATGAGCGCCCCGCCCTCGTCGGTGTCGGCCAGCCGGACCAGCAGCCGCCGCGCCGTCTCCCGCTCCTCCTCGTCGAGACCGGCCCAGGCCCCCTCCGCCGACCGTCTCAGGGATCCCGTGACGCCGCCGGCCTCCAGGTAGCCGGCGAGCGTGAGCCGGTCCCCCCGGCGGCGCTCCCACGTGCCGACCAGCGCGGTGCTGAGCAGCGGCAGCGCCCCCGGTCGTCCGAGGACGTCGGCGACGACGGCGTCGGCGAGCTCGTCCTCGACGGTCAACCCGACGGCACCCGCGGGCCCGCGGACGACCTCGCGCAGCTCGGCCTCGGTGAGGGGCGGGACGAGGACCACCGCCGACCCGAGCCGCTCGGTGAAGGCCGCGTGCTCGGCGAGCCGGCCGACGTGGTCACCGCGGACCGCGACGACGCACCGGACGACTATCCCGTCGTCGAGCAGGCCGAGGACGGTGTCGAGGAAGGCGGTCCGCTCCGCCGCGTCCACGTCGGGCGCCCACAGTTCCTCCAGCTGGTCGCACACCAGGAGGACGGGCGAGTCGGGAGGCGACCGACCGGTCAGCGGCGCCAGCGCATCCACCGGCCGCCGACCCGGCGTGAGGACCATGCCGCGCCAGCCGGCACTGCCGGGGAGCGTGCCGGCCGCGAGTGCGGGGAGCAGACCGGCACGGACGAGCGAGGACTTGCCCGCGCCGCTCGACCCCGACACCGCGACCAGCGGCGCGTCGACGAGCCGGCCGGCCAACCGGGAGACGACGCGGCTCCGACCGTGGAACAGCGCCGAGTCGGCCGCCTGGTAGGTGGCCAGGCCCTTGTACGGGCACGCCGCGACATCCGGTGGGGCCGTGCGGGCGGGTGGGGCGGGCGCTGGGTCCGGCGCGTCCAGCGCAGGGTCCTGCGCGAGGACCGCGGTTTCCATCGCACGCAACGCCGGCCCCGGATCGGCACCGAGTTCTCCGGCGAGCACGCTCCTGGCCCGTGCCAGCGCCGCTAGTGCGTCGCCCTGGCGGCCGCCGCGGTACAGCGCCAGCGCCAGCAGCCGCCACCACTCCTCGTGCAGGGCGTCCTGGACGACCAGTCGCTGGGCCTCCGCGGCGACCTCCGCGTGCTCTCCCAGAGCCAGCCGGGCCTGGAGCAGCGCGGTCACCGCCCCCGTCCGGACCTCGGCCAGCCGGTGCCGCTCCGCGTCGGCGAACGGCAGGTCCGGCCAGTCGCCGTAGGGCTGCCCGCGCCACAGGTCGAGGGCCGTCGCCAGCAACCGGGCCGCGTCCGCCGGGTCCCCCGCCACCAGCTGCGCTCTCCCGCGGGAGGCGAGGTCGGCGATGCGGAGTGCGTCGACGTCCTCGCGCCCCGCCGTGAGCGCGTAGCCGGTCCCCCGGCGGACCACGTAGCGCCCGGTCGAGCCCTGCGGGCGGCCCGGCTCGAGGGCGCTGCGCAGGTGGACCAGGTGCACCTGGAGCGACTTCCGGGCGGAGGCCGGCCGGTCCCCGTTCCACAGGACGTGCTCGATGAGGTCCCGGCTGACGACGTCCGGGGCGCCGGCCACCAGCACAGCGAGGAGCAGTCGCTCCTTGGCGCCGGGCACCGCGATGGGCCCGCCGTCGTCGTTGACTACCTCCAGCGGTCCGAGGACCGCGATCTGCATGCGGGCGACGCTAGCGCCGCCGAGGGCAGGCACGAGGCTTTCCACGCACGGGGACGTGCACCGCAACCCGATCACAACCGCCTCGGCCGCGGCCGCAACCGCCGGTCGCTGTGCTGGGGAAGCCGCCGGGAAACGTCCCGGCCGCCCCCCGTGGAGGTACCGGTCATGACCAACCGTCGCTCGCTCGCCCAGCGCACCGCCGTCCTCACCGTCACCGCGGCCGCCGTCCTCACGGTGGCCGGCCTGTCTCCCGCGGCCGCCGATCCGCCCGCGCTCAACGTCGACTCCTGCGAGCAGACGCTGCTGCGCGCCACGGCGTGGCCGAGCACGGGCTCCGACGGCGTCCGGTTCGTGTCCGACGCCTACGACTACTACCTGTCGCGGCAGGCCGCCTGCACCCCCGGGACCTGACCACTCCCGGCGTGGACTGGCCCGCCGCCGCCAGCGGCGGGTCAGGGCCGGTCGGAGCAGGTGGGCTCGTAGTCCCGTCCCGGCAGGTAGCGGTCCCACTCGGCGCGCGTGAGGTCCCGCCCGACCACCGCGCACGCCTCGTCGAGCCACACCTCGGGATCCAGAGGATAGCGGCGCCCGGGTCGGTCTCCGCTCAGGGCGACGATCCCCCCTTCGAAAGCCGGCGCGAACCAGGTCTCGGCAGTGTCCGGATCGGTCACCGCGTGGAGGGGCCGGGCGCGGACGAGCCCCCGCTCGGCGTCGAAAAGACGCACCGTCGCATCGATGCCCGAGGAGACGACGGTCCGGTTGTCCAGCCAGGCCACCTGCAGGACCGATTCCTCGTGCACGGTCGTGGGTCCCCGGGTCGGCTCCCACGAGTCGGTGTCGATCAGGTACAGCGACCCCGACCTCCCGCCGGCGATCAACAGCCGACCGTCCGGCGAGAAGGCGAGAGCGACGACGGGATCACTCGAGCCCAGCTCGACGACATCCACCGGCGCCAGACTGTCGGCGTCCAGCACGTGGATCTCGCCACCTGCCCGACCGGCCACTGCGAGGTACTGGCCGTCGGGTGTCGGCTCCACCACCTGCGGGACGGGCGAGTAACCCACCACGTCCTCCAGCTGTCCGGTCCGGGCGTCGACGACGGCTACCTCCCCGTTGTGTCCTTCGGGCGTCCCGCCCATCCCCAGCAGGAGTTGCGTCCCGTCCCGGCTCCACGCTGCGGACCATATGGGCCCGGTCGGCACCGGCCTGCCGTCCGGCGGGGTGTGCCCTTCGGCGGCAATCATGAAGCGGGAGATCACCTCGCGGGTCCGGGTATCGAGGACAGTCGCGCCCAGTCCCCAGGTCACCGCCACCATGGTGCGGTCGGGGCTCAGCTCGACCGAGGAGCCGGACCCGTCGCCGGCGAGGGTCTCCCCGAGCACGACCTCTTCGACCAGGTCGCCGGTCCTGGCGTCGAAGAACGTCGCCGCCACGCTGGTCGTGTCGTCGGACGGATCATCGGGGTCGATGCCTGCACCGCCGGCCGCCCGCGTCGGCACCACCATCAACCCGCCGGGCGTGATCTCCTCCGGACCGTTGGCGATCGAGCGGTCTCCGATGCGTGGGTAGCCGGCGCCGAACCCCGCGTCGCTGGTCATGTCCCACGTGATCACCATGTCGTCGAGTGACGTCGTGAACAACTGGCTGCCGGTGGGGTCCACGTCCGCGGTGATGACATCACCGCGATGACCGGTGAGCAGCTCGCGCTGGACCCAGCGACCGCTCGCCGGGTCGACGTCCCACAGCACGATGAGGGCCCCGTCGCCCACCGTGACGGCCCACGTTCCGTCCGGCGACACCGCGATGTCCCGCACCGGCGCCTGATGTGCGTCCAGCGTCTGCAGGATCGCACCGTTCCTGTCGTACAGGGTCACGGCACCGTCCGCCCACAGCTGCGCCGCGCCGGTCGGGAGCGGCTCGAAGCCCAGA
>DASQTE010000454.1:0-3603 GCA_035642035.1 Blastococcus sp. | reverse complement strand
GCTGCCGTTCGACGGTGGTCTCCGCCCAGGTCTGTCCGCCCGCGATCAGCGCCAGGGCGCCGGCCGCCACCGCTCCGCCGACGGCCGCGGCGAGCTCCCGCCGCGCCGCCGTCGTCATCGCAGCTCCCGCAGTCCTTCGGCCGTGGCGATCGCCGACAGCACCGCCCGCGCCTTGTGGCGGGTCTCGGCCTCCTCGGTGGCGGGCTCGCTGTCGGCGACGATCCCCGCGCCGGCCTGCACGTACGCCCGACCCTGGTGGAGCACTGCGGTGCGGATGGCGATCGCCATGTCCATGTCCCCGCTGGCGTCGACGTAGCCGACGGTGCCGGCGTAGAGCGCCCGCCGCGTCGGCTCCAGCGACTCGATGATCTCCATGGCCCGCGGCTTGGGCGCCCCGGAGACGGTGCCCGCCGGGAACGTGGCGTCGAAGACGTCGAGCGCGTCGTGCTCGCCCGCCACGGTCCCGGTCACCGTGGAGACCAGGTGCATGACGTGGCTGTAGAGCTCGACGCGCATGAAGTCGGGCACCTCGACGGTGCCCGGGACGCACACCCGGCCCAGGTCGTTGCGGGCCAGGTCGACCAGCATCACGTGCTCCGCGCGCTCCTTGGGGTCGGCCAGCAGCCCCTCCGCCAGCCGCACGTCCTCCTCCTCGGTCGCCCCGCGGGGCCGCGTCCCGGCCGGCGGGTGCACCACGGCGGAGTCGCCGGTGACGGTGACGAGGGCTTCCGGCGAGGAGCCCACGACGTCGAAGGGGCTCTCGCGGCCGGCGAAGCGGAGCAGGTACATGTACGGCGAGGGGTTGGTCGCCCGGAGCACCCGGTACAGGTCCAGCGCCTCGACGTCCGTGGCCAGCTCGAACCGCTGGGCCAGCACGACCTGGAAGGCGTCGCCGGCGCGGATGTGCTCGCGGATGCGCTCCACACCGTCCTCGTAGGTGCCGGGCCCGAAGTTGCTGGTCACCGACGGCGGGTCGGCGCGCTCCAGCACCGCCACCCCGGGCGGCACCGCCTTCGTCAGGTCGGCGGCCATGGCGTCCAGGCGCGCGACGGCGTCCTCGTACCCGCTGCCGCTGCGTCTTCCCCCACCCCTCTCCGCCCCCTGCAACGCGTTCGCGATCAGCAGCACCGACCCGTCGGTGTGGTCGAGCACCGCCAGGTCGGTCACCAGCATCATGGCCAGCTCGGGCATCCCGAGGTCGTCGGTGCTGGTCCGCGGCAGCCGCTCCAGCCGCCGGACGACGTCGTACCCCAGGTAGCCGACCAGCCCGCCGGTGAGCGGGGGCAGCCCGTCCACGCGCGGCGAGCGGAACCGCCGGGCCAGGGTGCGGACGGCGGCGAGCGGGTCGTCCGGCAGGTCGTCGGTGAGCCCTGGGACGTCGTCACCCAGCCACTCGGTGACGCCGTCCCGCTCGGTCAGGACGCCGGCGCTGCGGACCCCCACGAAGCTGTAGCGCGCCCAGCGCTTGCCCTGCTCGGCCGACTCCAGCAGCACCGTGCCCGGCCGGTTGCCGGCGAGCTTCCGGTAGACGCCGACGGCGGTCTCGCTGTCGGCGAGCAGCTTGCGGGTGACCGGGACGACCGCCCGGTCCAGCGCGGCGAACTCCTCCGCGGACGGACTGGTGACCCCGAACCTCATGCGGCCCGCCCCTCGGCCGCCGGCAGCGGGCGGTGGAAGCAGCTGCGCTCGCCGGTGTGGCAGGCGGCGCCTTCCTGGTCGACCAGCACCAGCAGCGCGTCGCCGTCGCAGTCGAGGCGCACGCCCCGGACCCACTGCCGGTTGCCCGAGGTCTCGCCCTTGACCCAGTACTCCCCGCGGCTGCGCGACCAGTACGTGGCGCGGCCGGTGGTGAGGGTGCGGCGGAGGGCCTCGTCGTCCATCCAGGCCACCATCAGCACCTCGCCGGTGTCGTGCTGCTGGACGACGGCGGCCACCAGGCCGGCCGGGTCGTGCTTGAGCAGCGCGGCGACCGCGGGGTCGAGCCGGGTGTCGAGCTCGGGTTCGGCGGACATGCCGTCCAGTCTGCCGTGCCCCGCGGTCAGGGCTGGCGGGTGGCCGGATCCGTGCCGTCGAACCAGTTCCGCCCGGGACCGACGAACAGCATCCCCAGGCCGACCAGCGGCGCCAGGGCGAAGAAGAGCGAGAACGCGATGATCGTGCCGTCGGTCTCGGATCCGCCGAACTCCGACTGCAGCCGGACCAGCCAGTAGGCCGAGAGCACCACCTGCACCCCGAGGGCGACCGCGAGGAGCAGCCCGGCCCCGCGGCGGCGGCTGTTGAGCGCCCAGACCCCGGCGCCGATGAGCAGCACGGCCGAGACGATCTGGATCAACGCGAGCGCCGTGCCCTCGGCGGCCAGGGAATCGACCGTCCCCGGGGCTGCGACGCCGTCAGCGGCGGCGAGGTCGGCGATCGAGGCGAAGAACCAGACGTACAGCGAGGCGACGAGGACCACGACCGCCTGGGCGAACGCCAGCACGGCCGCGGTGATCACCTGGCCCGGGCGCTGGGGAGGGCGGGGCGGCAACGGGTAGCCGTACGGGGCGCCCCACGGCGCGGCGGCGTAGGGCTGCGGGTAGCCGTACGCGGGAGGACCCCACTGCGGCGGGGCCGTCGGCGGCGGGCCGGCGTACGGGACGCCCGGCTCCGTCGGCGAGTCCGGGTCCGCCCACGGGCTCCCGGGCGCCGGACCCCAGCCGCCAGAGCTCACAGCGCCGCCGCGGCTGCCCGGCCCGCGACCCGGCCCGAGAAGATGCAGCCGCCGAGGAACGTCCCCTCGAGCGACCGGTAGCCGTGCATGCCTCCGCCGCCGAAGCCGGCGATCTCCCCCGCCGCGTACAGGCCGGGGAACACCTCTCCCCCGGGGCGCAGCACGCGGGCCGACAGGTCGGTCTCCAATCCGCCCAGCGTCTTGCGGGTGATGATGTTGAGCCGCACCGCGACGAGCGGGCCGGCGGCCGGGTCCAGGATCCGGTGCGGCTGCGCGACCCGGATGAGCTTGTCGCCCAGGTAGTTGCGCGCCGACCGCATCGCGATCACCTGCATGTCCTTGCCGAACTCGTGCGCGATCTCGCGGTCGCGGGCCACGATCTCCCGCTCGATCTGCGCCAGGTCGAGCTCCGGCGTCCCCCCGGTGATCCGGTTCATCCCGGCGACGAGCTCGGGCAGCGTGTCGGCGACGACGAAGTCCTCGCCCTTGTCGAGGAAGGCCTGGACGGGGGCGGCCATGCCCGCCTTCACCCGGGTCGCCAGGAGGCGCACGTCCTTGCCGGTCAGGTCGGGGTTCTGCTCGGAGCCCGAGAGACCGAACTCCTTCTCCACGATCTTGTGCGTGGCGATGAACCAGGTGTGCTCGTAGCCGGTCGTGCCGATGTGGGCGAGCGTGCCCAGGGTGTCGAACCCGGGGAACAGCGGCACCGGGAGGCGCTTGCCCGTCGCGTCGAACCACAGCGACGACGGCCCGGGCAGGATCCGGATGCCGTGGTCGGCCCAGATGGGCGAGTGGTTGGCGATGCCCTCCGTGTAGTGCCACATGCGGTCGCCGTTGACGACGCTGGCGCCGGCGTCCTCGGTGGCCTGGAGCATGCGGCCGTCGACGTGGGC
>DASQTE010000453.1:0-3433 GCA_035642035.1 Blastococcus sp. | reverse complement strand
CCCCGCACCTGACGCCCAGCGCATCGGGGCGTCAGCGGTCTGACCGCATGGTCGCGGGCAGCGCCGGATGCGGCACGGCCCTCGGCCACGTGGCTCACTCCGGGAGGCGCGCCGATCGCTACGGCTCGGACCCCGCGGCCCCGGCCACGACGGCGACCCGGGTGCCCGGCGGATGGCAGATCGACGGACGAAAGACCTTCATCACCAGGGCCGACGGTGCCGGCTTCCTCATCGTCATGGCCCCCCGTGGCGCGGCCGGCGAGCGCGACGGCGGCACGATGTTCCTGACCCCGGCCGACGTTCCCGGACTGCAGGTGGACCGGCACGTGCCGACCGGTGATCGCGATCGACGAGTGGCCGAGGATCTCCGAGACGACCTCGAGCGGAACGCCGGAGTTGAGCAGCACGCCGGCGGCCGAGTGCCGGAGGGTGTGCAGCCCGGCGAGCAGGAGACCGGCCCTCGTGGCGGCGACCTTCAGTGCTCGCAGGGCGCTGCGGGTCCACACCCTTGTACAGCGGAGCTAGCCGAGGTCCAGGTGGGCGAGTTCTCCCCGCGAGGTGACGCCCGTCTTCGTGAAGAGATTGCGGAGATGGAACTCGACTGTGCGCGGGGAGACCCAGCACTGAGCGGCGACCTCCCTGTTGGACATGCCCCGGCTGACCAGCTGCGCGACCTGCCGCTCCATCGGGGTGAGCGTGGTCAGGGTCGACGGGTCACGCTTGCGAGCGGTCTCCCCGGATGCCCGCAGCTCCGCCGCCGCACGCGTCGCGAACGGTTCGGCGTGCAGGTCCTCGAAGATCTCCAGCGCCTGGCGCAGATGCCTGCGGGCATCCACGCGGCGCTGGGAGCGTCGGAGGAACTCGCCGTATGCCAGCTGTGTGCGGGCCCGGTCGTAGGGCCGCGCCGCGTGGCTGTGGTGAGCCAAGGCGCGCTCGTACAGTTCGGGGGCCTGCGCACTCTCGGCGAGCAGGGCCCGGCCGTGATCGACGGCGGCCAGCGCCCACGGCCACCGGGTCCCCTCGGCGAAGGACGCCAGCTCCTGGACCCAGGTGGCCGCCTCATCACGGTTGCCGGCGCGGACGGCGGCCTCGATCCGGTCGACAGCAGCCATGCGCCGGATGGCCGGCAGGTGCAGTTGCGCCAGGTGGTGGAAGGCCGCGCCTGTGTCCCCGTCGGTGGCGGCCCGCGTTCCCCTCGCCCAGTGGGTGACGTCGCTGACCGGGCCGGCGAGGATGCCGAGCGGCTGGGTGGCCCTGACCTCCTCGAGCCGGATCAGTAGCGCGTCGTACTCCTGATCGCCCTGCCGCGCGGCGAGCAGGGTCAGCAGCGCGACGGGAGCGCCGGTCAGCGGCGCTTGGCCTGCACTGCTGCTGAGTGCCAGCGCTTCGCCGGCGGAGCCGCGCGCAGCGGTCCACTGCCCGGTGAGCAGTTGCGCGAAGACCAGACGGGGCAGGGCGTACAGCACGAGCATGCCGGCGCCGCTGTCCCGGCCTTCGGCGACCATGGCGGTGAAGCAGGCGATGGCGGCCGCGTCGTCCCCGAAGTGCAGCGCGGTGGCCCCGAGGTTGGCCAGCAGGTCCTGGTCGCCGAGGCCGACGCCGTCCCGGAGCGCCGCATGCAGGGGTGCGGCGGCCGTCGCCCAGTCGCCCCGGCCGGCATCGGTCATACCGGCCAGGAGGCGCTTGATGCACCGGGCGCGGGGCGTGTCCGCAGCAGCCACCTCGGTCGACAGCGGCGCTCCCTCGATGGAGGCACCGCTGTCGCCGCCGTAGACCGCCAGCACGGTGGCGACCGCCGCCATCTCCAGCGCACGGACCGGGTCGTCGGCGGCGACGGACCGTGCGGCGTGCATCAGGATGCGGTGTCCGTCGGGGGCGGAGCCGACGGTGTACGCGATGCGCCCCCGGAGTCGGTCGATGTCGGCGCGCAGCACCCGGTCATCCGCGAGCGCCCGAGCCTGCTCCGCCAGCCGGCCGGCCTCCGTGGTCCGGCCACCGGTCCAGGCGTTGCGGCCGGCAGCGAACAGCCGGGCCGCGCGCGGCTGCTCGTCCGCGGTCAGCTCGGCGGCCCGCAGGTAGCCGGCAGCGGCCGCCACGTAACCGCCGCGACGCTCGGCGCGGGACGCGGCGCGCTCCAGCCCCGCGACCACGTCCTCGTCGGGCCCTTCGGCCGCGGCGGCGCGGTGCCAGGCGGAACGGTCGGTGTCGCCTGCCTCGCCGAGAGCCTCCGCCAGCGCCTGGTGCGCCTGGCGTCGTTCCAGGCCCGTGGCCGCCTGGTAGAGCGCCGAGCGCACCACCGGATGCCGGACGCGCACGCTGTCGCCGTCGCTGAGAAGCAGGCCGGACCGCTCCGCCTCGACCAGCGCAGGAGGGTCGACCCCGAGCAGCGCGGCAGCGCGGCGGACGGTCGACAGCTGCCCGGAGTCGTCGGCGGCCGCGACCAGCAGCAGCGACTGCACGTCCTCGGACAGTCGCCGGCAGCGCTGCAGGAACACCCGCTCCATGCCGGTCGTCACCGGCAGCCGCGCCGGCAAGGGGTCGGTCCCGAGCAGCTGCTCCGGCGTCAGAACAGTCGGCAGCTCCACCAGGGCGAGCGGATTGCCGCCCGCCTGGGTCAGGAGCTGCTCGCAGACCTCCGTCGCCACCGGGTGCCCCGCCCGCTCGGCGAGCAGCGCACCCGCCGACGTCGCGTCCAGAGCGCCGAGCTGCAGCGCCGGGACGCCGTCGTGGCGGAACGTCCTGGCGTCGGCGTCCCGTGCAGCGAAGACCAGCGCCACCCGGTCGGCCTGCAGGCGCCGGGCCACGAACAGCAGGGCGTCCGCGGAGGCGTCGTCGAGCCAATGGGCATCGTCGACGACGCACAGCACCGGTCGCTCCTCGGCCGCCTCCGTCAGCGCCGACAGCGTCGCCACCGCGACCAGGAACGGTTCGACCGCCACCCCCTCCTCCTCGCCGAAGGCCACCCGCAGAGCGCGTGCCTGCGGAGCCGGGAGCCGATCGCGCAGCTCCCGGAGCGGTCGCAGCAGCCGGTGCAGCGCGGCGAAGGCCAGCGGAGCTTCGGACTCCAGTCCCTGGGTGCGCAGCACCCGCGCTCCGCCTGCGCCTGCCATCAGGTCGTCCAGCAGCGCGGACTTGCCGGCGCCGGCCTCGCCGTGCACGACCAGCGCGCCGGCGAGGGCCCGGCCGGCGTCCTCGAGCAGGGCAGCCAGCAGCGCCCGCTCGGGCTCGCGGCCGTGCAGCACGGGCCGACGCTAGCGCGCGGCGGCCCGCACGACGGGCGCGGTCGACCCGGTGCTTTCACCGGGGTGAGTGATCGGGGCGAACCCCACAGTGGGCCAGTCGGCTCGTCCTGCCGGCCGGAGCGGCCCGCGGTCGCCGCAGACGAGGAGACCCCATGAACACCGCCGCCGCAGACCTCGGAACACTCAGCTGG
>DASQTE010000452.1:0-3614 GCA_035642035.1 Blastococcus sp. | reverse complement strand
GTACCGCACGCCGGCCGGCGAGTTGGCGACGAAGTCCTTGTTCCAGTCGTGGACGGCGTGCAGGTCGGCCAGTCCGCCGCGGGCGTAGGCGCGGATCATGTTCATGGCCGCGGCCGAGTTGGCGTAGGCGCGCACCAGCCGATTCGGGTCCGGGATGCGCTTCTCGAGCACCGGCTCGAGCGAGTTGACCATGTCGCCGCGGTAGGACGGCAGCCCGAGGGCGTCGGTGTCCGACGAGCGCGGCTTGGCGTACTGGCCGGCCACCCGGCCGACCTTCACCACGGGCACGCTGGCGCCGTAGGTGAGGACGACGGCCATCTGCAGCAGCGTCCGGGTGGTGCTCTGCAGGTGCGGCTCGGTGTTGAGGTCGAAGGTCTCCGCGCAGTCGCCACCCTGGAGCAGGAACGCCTTGCCCTGGGCGACCTCGGCCAGCTGCGCCCGCAGCCCGTCGATCTCCGCGGGCGCCACGATCGGCGGCACGGTGGACAGCGTCCCCAGGACGGCGTCCAGGGCGGCACGGTCGGGCCACCGCGGCTGCTGGGCGGCGGGGAGGTCCTTCCACCGGTCCAGGCCGGGGACCAGCTCAGCAGGTTCGGGGAGACTCACGGCTCCGAGGGTACGGCGGCCGCCTCCCCCGCCCGGAGAACGGTCCCCCTAGCCGAAGAACACCTGGGCCTCGGCGTACCGCTCCGGGGGCACCAGCTTCAGCTGCGCGGTGGCGGCCGACAGCGGCACCCGGATGATGTCGGTGCCCCGGAGGGCGACCATCACGCCCGACTGGCCGTCGTGGACGGCGTCGACGGCCGCCAGCCCGAACCGGGTGGCGAGCACCCGATCGAAGGGCGACGGCGTCCCGCCGCGCTGGATGTGGCCGAGGACGACGGCCCGGGCCTCGCGGCCGGTGCGCTCCTCGATCAGCGAGGCGAGCGCGGCGCCGATCCCACCGAGACGGACGTGCCCGAACGCGTCCTTCTCCCCCGTCGTCAGCATCAGGTCGCCGTCCTTGGGCTTGGCGCCCTCGGAGACCACCACGATCGGCGAGTACCCGGACTCGAAGCGGTGCCGGCAGTGCGCGACGACGCCGTCGACGTCGAAGGGGTTCTCCGGGATGAGGATGACGTTCGCGCCGCCGGCCATACCCGCGTGCAGGGCGATCCAGCCGGCGTGCCGGCCCATCACCTCGACGACCAGGGTGCGGTGGTGGCTGTCGCCGGTGGTGTGCAGCCGGTCGATCGCCTCCATCGCCACGCCCACGGCGGTGTCGAAGCCGAACGTGTAGTCGGTGGAGTCCAGGTCGTTGTCGATCGTCTTCGGGACGCCGACCACGCGGATGCCGACCTCGGCCAGCCGGGTGGCCACGCCGAGCGTGTCCTCGCCGCCGATCGGCACCAGCGCCTCGATGCCGAGGCGCTCGAGCGTGGCGAGCACCCGCTCGGGCCCGCCCTCGACGGCGTAGGGGTTGGTGCGCGAGGTCCCGAGGACGGTGCCCCCGCGCGGCAGGATCCCGCGGACGGAGGCGAGGTCCATCGGCACGGTGTCGCCCTCGAGCACCCCCCGCCAGCCGTCGCGGAAGCCCACGACCTCGTCGCCGTGCTCGGCGATGCCCTTGCGGACCACCGCCCGGATCACGGCGTTGAGCCCGGGGCAGTCACCGCCGCCGGTCAGGATGCCGATCCGCATGCTGTTCCTCCGAGGGGGAAGGAGTGGGGGCCGCGCGTGGTTGGACGGCGTCATGATGCCGCAGGTCACAGCTTTACCGGCAGGTTCGACATGATCGGTCTCACCGGAGTCACCGGAACGCTCGGCGGACGGGTGGCCGAGCGCGTCTCCGCCGCGGCGGACGAGCCCCTCCGCCTGGTGGTCCGGGACGCCGCCCGCGCCCCCGATCTGCCGGGCGCGGAGGTCGTCGAGAACCCCGGCGGCTACGCCGACGGCGCCGGCTTCCGCGCCGCCCTGACCGGGGTGGACACGTTGTTCCTCGTGTCGGCCGCCGAGGCCGAGGACCGGCTGCGGCAGCACCTCACCGCCGTCGAGGCCGCGGCCGCGGCGGGCGTGCGACGGATCGTCTACACGTCCTTCGTCGGCGCGCACCGCCCCGACCCGACCTTCACGCTGGTGCGCCACCACGCCGCCACCGAGGAGGCCGTCCGCGGCACCGGCGTCCGGCACACCGTCCTGCGGCACAACATGTACGCCGACTTCGTGCCGTTCTTCGCCGTCCGGGAGGGCGACCGGGCGGTGATCGCGGCACCGGCCGGCGACGGCCGCACCGGCTTCGTCTCCCGGGACGACCTGGCCGACGTCGCCACCGCCGTCCTCCTCCGGGACGACGACGAGCTCGACGGCCAGGCACTCGAGGTGACGGGGCCCGAGGCGCTGACGCTGGCCGAGGCCGCCGAGGTGCTCACCGAGGTCACCGGCATCCCCGCCGAGTACCGGCCGCAGACGACGGAGGAGGCGTGGGCGACCCGGCGACCGTCCGGGCACCCCGACTGGGAGATCGAGGGCTGGGTGACCAGCTACCTGGCCATCGCCGCCGGCGAGCTCGCCTCGGTCACCGATGTGGTCCCGCGGCTGACGGGGCACCCGGCCCGCACCGTCGCGGAGCACCTGCGCGCCCACCCGGAGGACTGGGCGCACCTGCGCTAGACCCCGGTGACGCCGTCCAGGCCCTGGCGCAGCAAATCCGCGTGGCCGTTGTGCCGCGCGTACTCCTGGATCAGGTGCAGCATCACCAGGCGGAGCGAGTAGACGGTGCCGTGCCGGCGGTCCACGCCGGTGACGTCGAGGGACGGCGCCGCCATCTCGATCCGGCGACCGTGCGCGATCTCCGCCTCCCAGGCGGCGAACGCCTCGGCCCGGTCGGCGCCGGTCGCGTCGTAGGCGACCTGGAAGTCGCCGTCCGGCGACCACACGAGCGGTACGTCCTGCCCGTCGACGACCCGGCGGAACCAGGAGCGCTCCACCTCGGCCATGTGCCGCACCAGCCCGAGCAGCGACAGGGTCGACGGCGGCATCGACCGCCGGCGCAGGTCGTCGTCCGACAGCCCGTCGCACTTGAGCGCGAGCGTGGCCCGGTGCCAGTCGAGGTAGGCGCGCAAGGTCTCCCGCTCGCCACCGGTGAGCGGCGGCTCGATCCGTTCGTCGGTCACGCGCCCATCCTGTCGGCCGGTGTCCCGCTCGGTCAGGATGGGGCCGTGCCGCAGCCCGCAGAACTGCTCGCGCTCATGCCGTTCGCCGTCGCCTCGGGCGTCGAGCTCGACCGTGCCGAGCCCGGCGAGGTCACCGGCCGGCTCCCGTGGGCGCCCGAACGGTGCACGGCGGGCGGGGTGCTGCACGGCGGAGCACTCATGACGCTGGCGGACTCGATCGGCGCGGTCTGCGCCTTCCTTAACCTGCCGGCGGGGAGCTCGACGTCGACGGTGGCCTCGTCCACGGCGCTGATGCGCGCGGTTCGGGGCGGCAGCGCGCACGCGGTCGCCCGGCCCTTGCACGCCGGGCGGTCGTTCGTCGTGGTGTCGGTGGAGCTCACCGACGACGAGGGACGGCGGGTCGCCCAGGTCACCCAGACCCAGGCCGTGCTGGCGGGCTGATCGAGCCGCTCGGACGGTCGC
>DASQTE010000451.1:0-3536 GCA_035642035.1 Blastococcus sp. | reverse complement strand
CTGCCGAGCGCGCTGCGGACCTTCCTGCTCACCCTCGCGGTGGTCGACGACCTGCTGGCGATCGTCGTCATCGCGATCTTCTACACCGAGCAGCTGTCGCTCGGGTTCCTGGCGCTGACCCTCGTCCCGCTGCTGCTCTTCGGGTTCCTGGTGCAGAGGCGGGTCCGCTCCTGGTGGCTGCTCCTCCCGCTGGCCGTGCTCACCTGGGTCCTCATGCACGAGTCCGGGATCCACGCCACCGTCGCCGGCGTCGCGCTGGCGTTCACCGTCCCGGTCGCGCGCAGCGAGGCAGCCGGCGGCCCGGACGCCGGACCGGGCCTCGCCGAGCACTTCGAGCACCGCATCCGGCCGCTGTCCGCCGGTGTCGCGGTACCGGTCTTCGCCTTCTTCTCCGCGGGCGTGGCCGTCGGCGGGGTGTCGGGGCTCGGCGCCTCGCTGGGCGACAGCATCGCCATCGGCATCATGGTCGGCCTGGTGGCCGGCAAGGCGATCGGCATCACCGGCGCCACCTGGCTGGTCTCTCGCTTCACCCGTGCGCAGCTCGACGAGGACCTCGGCTGGCCCGACGTCGTCGGGCTCGCCCTGCTCGGGGGCATCGGCTTCACCGTCTCGCTGCTGATCACCGAGCTCGCCTACGGCGCGGAGAGCGAGAGCTACGACCACGCCAAGGTCGGCATCCTCGCGGGCACGATCGCCGCCGCGCTGCTCGCCACCGTCGTCCTCCGGCTGCGCAACCGGCGGTACAAGCGGATGTACGAGGAGGAGCACCGGGACGTCGACCAGGACGGGATCCCCGACGCCTGGGACCCGGTCGACGACCGGCCGTCCGGCCCGTCCGCCGAGAGCTGAAAATCCTCGTTGCCGACCCTCAGGATGCGACGTACTTTCGTCGTACACGAGAGAGGAGGTGGTCCGTAACTTGCTGAGCTACAGGACTCGTGAGGTGGCTGTCCGCTAGCCGCCGTCCAGATGGGCCGCCCGTTCAGACGACAGTCTGAGCGACGGCAGATCGCCCGTCCGTCGAACGGCGGCGAGCGAGAACCGGACAGTCACCCGACCCCCGGGCCGCCGACATTTGTCCAGTCGGCCCGCGTGCAGCTCCCTCTCCGGAGGACAGCGCCGCGGAGCAGCCCGGGGGTTGTCCGTCCCCTGGGTAGATTCGTCGTCGTGGAGCTCGGCGGACTACCGGTCGAGCCCGACGTCTCCCAGGGCGTGTGGATCTCCTCCGCCCGGCGCAGGGGCGAGCGCGGCACCGTCGCAGCCCACGTCCCCGCCGTCTTCGAGGCGTACGCCCGCGTCCTGCACCCCGCCGTCCGCTACGCCGGGGACGACGACGTCGAGGTCCCCTGGGCCGAGGTCGGCGCGCACAACAGCACCGCCGTCGACCCGCTCGTGCGGTGGGACGCGCTCACGCACGGCCCTGTCGACAGCCAGCCCCTGGTGTGGGACGACGGCCCGAGCGAGGGCCACCTCCCCGTCGCCCTGGCCGCGCGCCTCGCCGCCGTCCTGGCCCGGCACACCACCACGCCGGACTCCTGCCTGTTCGGGCGCTGGGACGGCTTCGGCTATGACCTGAAGACTCCGGACGTGCCCCCGCGACTGCTCCTGCGCGGCGGTCACGACGTCGTGCTGGTCCGCGGCACGGTCGCCGACGCCGTCCGCAACCTCGCGCCCGAGCCGTGGGAGCAGAGCGCCAACCTGTGGTGGCCGGCCGACCGCGCCTGGTGCGTGGACACCGGCATCGACCTGCGCAGCACCTACGTCGGCGGCAGCACGGCGTGCGTCGCCGAGCTGCTCGGCACCCCGGGGATCGAGGCGTTGTCGGTGGGTCCGGACGACCCGGTCGCCTAGCGCCCGGCCGGCTGCGCCACGACTAGAGCTCCGCGAGCTCCGCTGCGAGGTCGTCGAGACCCAGCGAGCCCTGCGACAGCGCGGCCATGTGCCAGGCCTTGAGGTCGAACGCCTCGCCCTTCGCGCGCTGCGCCGCGGCGCGACCCTCCAGCCATGCCCGCTCCCCCAGCTTGTAGCTGATCGCCTGACCCGGCATCCCGAGGTAGCGCACCAGCTCGCTGTCGAGGAAGGCGACGTCGGCGCCCGAGTGCTCCCCGAGGAAGGCGCGGGCGAGCTCCGGCGTCCACGGCTCCCCCCGGTGCTCGGTGAGCGCGCCCTCCGCGTCGTCCGGGACGGGCAGGCCCAGGTGCATGCCGATGTCGATGACCACCCGCACCGCCCGGAGCTGTTGCGCGTCCAGGTAGCCCAGCCGGGCCGCCGGGTCGGTCAGGTAGCCCAGCTCGTCCATCAGCCGCTCGGCGTAGAGCGCCCAGCCCTCGACGTTCGCGCCGACCGCGCCCAGCGACGTCTGGTACGTCGAGAGCTGCCCGGAGACGTAGGCCCACTGCCCCAGCTGCAGGTGGTGACCGGGGACGCCCTCGTGGTACCAGATCGAGATCAGGTCCCACAGCGGGAAGCGCTCGCGACCCAGAGTGGGCAGCCAGGTCCGGCCCGGCCGGGAGAAGTCCTGCGCAGGACGCGTGTAGTAGGGCGCCGCCGCGCTGCCCGGCGGGGCGATCATCGCCTCGACCTTCCGCACCGGCTCGGCCAGGTCGAAGTGCGTCCCGTCGAGGGCCTCGATCGCCTCGTCCATCATCGCCTGGAGCCGCTCGCGGATCGCCTCCACGCCGTCGACGGCCGGGCCGTGCACGTCCAGCCAGCGCATGGCCTCCATCGGGGTCGCACCGGGGACGACCCTCTCCGCCTCGGTGCGCTGCTCGGCCAGGATCCGCCGGTGCTCGGCCCAGCCCCAGGCGTAGGCGTCCTCGAGGCCGCTGCCGGCTCCGAGGTCCGTGCCGTTCCAGCGGCGGGCCGCGACGGCGTACCGCTCGCGGCCGACGGCGTCCGTCGTCCCCTTCGCGCGCGGCGCGTACTCGTCGCGCAGGTAGTCGCGGATCGCGGCCACCGCCCCGTCGGCGGCGCCCGCCGCCCGGGACAGCTCCGCCCGCAGGTTCTCCGGGCCGGCCGCGACGAACGTCGTGAAGTACGGCCCGGTCAGCCACTCGTCCAGCTGGCCGACGACGGTGCGCACCTGCCGCGGCGCGACGAACAGCCCGCGCCGTGCGCCCTCGTCGAGGGCGGCCCGGAATCCGGCGTACGCCTCCGGGACCCGCGCCAGCCGCCGGGCGACGACGGCCCAGTCGTCCTCGGTCGCGGTCGGCATGATCAGGAAGACCTGGCGGACGGAGTGGACCGGGCTGAAGAGGTTGGACAGCGCCCGGTACCCCTCGCCGGACTCGTGCGCGGCGAGCTCGGCCCCGAGTCGCTCGCGCAGCAGCCGGGCGCAGCCGCGCTCGATCGGGTCGTCGAGCAGCGCGGGATCCGCCTCCAGCACCCGGTCGAGGTCGGCGAGCGTGGTGCGGGCCAGCTCGGCCTCGGCCTCGAGCCCGGCCGGGCCGAAGTCGGGCAGCCGGTCGTCCCCCGGGCGCGTGCCCAGCGAGGCGGCGGTGATCGGGTCGAGGTCGCAGACGGCCTCGACGTAGGCG
>DASQTE010000450.1:0-8638 GCA_035642035.1 Blastococcus sp. | reverse complement strand
ACCCGCACGACTACGAGACCAAGAAGGGCCATGTCGAGCGCTTCCTCAGGAGCGGCGACAAGGTCAAGATCACCGTGATGTTCCGCGGCCGCGAGCAGTCGCGCCCGGAGATGGGCTACCGCCTGCTGCAGCGGCTGGCCGGGGACGTGTCCGAGCTGGGGACGGTCGAGTCCAACCCCAAGCAGGACGGCCGCAACATGGTCATGGTGATCGCGCCGCACCGGAACCAGGCTGCGAGCGACGCCGCGCGCCGCTCCGCCAAGCAGGAGAAGGCATCCGCGGCCGAGGCCTCCGCGACCGAGGAGCAGGCGCCCAGCGCCTGAACCGGCAGCACGCACGCACCACCGAGACGGCCGGTGCCGCTCGGCAGCACGACGCTGCCGACGAGCACCGACGACAGACGAACAGGACGAGGGAATGCCGAAGCAGAAGACCCACAAGGGCACCGCGAAGCGGGTTCGTGTCACGGGCACCGGCAAGTTGGTGCGCGAGCACACGAACAACCAGCACAAGTTCGAGCACAAGTCGTCCTCGCGGAAGCGGCGGATCAAGGGCATCGGGGTGCTGTCGCCCTCCGACACCAGCCGCATGAAGAAGCTGCTCGGTCTCTGACCGCCCTTTTCACTGACGAACAGACAGGAGCTCTCACGTGGCACGCGTGAAGCGGGCGGTCAACGCCCAGAAGAAGCGCCGGACGACCCTCGAGGCCGCCAGCGGCTATCGCGGTCAGCGGTCGCGGCTGTACCGCAAGGCCAAGGAGCAGATCCTCCACTCGGCGACCTACAACTACCGCGACCGGAAGGTCCGCAAGGGTGACTTCCGCAAGCTGTGGATCACCCGGATCAACGCCGCGGCCCGGCTGAACGACATGACCTACAACCGGTTCATGCAGGGCCTCAAGCTGGCCGGCATCGAGCTGGACCGTCGTGTCCTCGCCGAGCTCGCCGTCAACGAGCCGGCTGCCTTCGCCGCCCTCGTGGAGTCCGCCCGGGCCGCGCTCGCCGCGAACCCCGAGGCGACCGGCGCACAGGCCGCCTGACGAAGGACCACCCTGCCCCCCACGCCTCGCGAGCTCGGCGCGGGACCCCGCAGGATGGCCGTTCCAGCACGTCACCTGACGCCGTCGGTGTCCGGTCCTCGCGGATCGACGCCGGCGGCGTCGGCGTCTGTGCAGGAGGTCCATCCGTGAGCGAGCCGCTCACCGAGCGCTCCGCGCGCATCGTCGCCGCGCGCAAGCTCACCCGCCGGTCCGGCAGGGACGCCGCCGGCCTCTTCCTCGCCGAGGGCCGGCAGGCGGTCGCCGAGGCGCTCGCCGACCCCGACGGCGTCCGCGAGGTGCTGGTCACGGAGACGGCAGCGGCGGCGCACCGCGACCTGCTGGCGGGTACCGGCGTCCCGGTCCGGCTGGTCACCGACAAGGCGGCCGCCGTGCTGTCGGAGACCGTCACGCCGCAGGGGCTGCTCGCCGTCTGCGAGCTCCGGGACGTCGACGTCGCGACCGTCACCGCGCGCCCGCCGCGACTGGTGGTCGCGCTGGCCGAGCTCGCCGACCCCGGGAACGCAGGCACGGTGCTGCGGACGGCGGACGCGTGCGGGGCCGGCACCGTCGTCTTCGGCGCGGGCTCGGCCGACCCCTACGGCGGCAAGGCGGTGCGGGCGAGCGCGGGCAGCCTCTTCCACGTGGACGTCGTCCGCTCGGCGCCCCTCGACACCCTGCTGCCGGAGCTCCGCGCGGCCGGCGTGACCGTGCTGGCGGCCGACGGCGGGGGAGAGGCGGCGCTCGACGAGCTGCACGACGAGCTGACCGGCCCCGTGCTGTGGCTCTTCGGCAACGAGGCGCGGGGCGTGCCGGCCGGGCTCGCCGCCCTCGCCGACCACCGGGTGCGGATCCCCATGCGCGGCCGCGCGGAGAGCCTCAACCTCGCCGCGGCCGCCGCGATCTGCCTCTACACGACCCAGCTCGCGCAGGGCTGAGCGGCGCCACCGCCGAGTGGGCAGTTGCGGTCGGCCGGCCGGGTGTGTCCACCCGTGTCGGCGACCACAACTGCGCACTCGGCCGTCAGACCGGCTTCGCGCGCTTCCAGAGCGGCCGGGTCGAGAGAGCCTCGCGATTGACCGCGCGTCGTCCAGACTGACCGGCAGGCGGATTGGGCATGGTGGACGGGAAGGTTGCGGTCACCGGCGAGCTCCCCCGGGTCGTCGAGCACGGCCGTGAGGAAAGGTAGCTGTTACCGTGGAACACATGCAACGGGTGGCGGATGTCCCGGGTGCGCCACCGGCACCGGACCCCGCGCCCCCGCCCGTCCCGATCCCGCAGGACGGTCGCCGGTCCCGCTGGACCGAGCACCGTCGCGCCCGCCGCGAGGACCTCGTCGGCGCCGCCGTGGAGGCCGTCCGGCGGACCGGCCCGGAGTTCGCCGTCGACGACGTGGCCCGCAGCGCCGGCGTGTCCAAGACCGTCATCTACCGCTACTTCTCCGACAAGGACGAGCTGGTCGACGCCGTCCTCGAGCGCATCTCGGGCACCGTCCTCCTGCCACGGCTGCTGGCCGAGCTCGCCGCCGAGCACCGTGACCACCGGGCCGGCCTGCGCACGGTCATCACCGCGTTCGTGTCGTTGATCGAGGACGAGCCCGAGCTCTACCGCTTCGCCTACGCCCAGACCGGCCGATCGGGCCGCGCCGACCTGGTCGCCGCGACCGAGCACCAGATCGCCGACGCGCTCGCCGCGCTCTTCGCCGAGCAGCTGGAGGCGGCGGGACGGCCGGCCGGCGCGGCGACGACATGGGCCTACGGCGTGGTCGGGATGGTGCAGCTGACCACCCACTGGTGGTCCATGTCCCGGCCGGTCCCCGCTGCCGAGCTGGTCGAGCAGCTGGTGGCCCTCGCCGACGGCGGCCTGACGGCGCTGCTGCCCCGCCCGGCTGACGGCGAGGGCGGGGCCTGACCGGCCAGCGCCGGGCGTCAGCCAGCCCGCGCCGCCGTCTTGCGGGCGTACATGTCGACGTCCGCGCTGTGCAGCAGCGCGGCGAACTCCTCGCCGTCCCGGGGGTAGACCCCGACGCCGACGCTCGCTCCGACCGCGACCTCGCGGCCGGCCAGCTCGACGCAGGACCCGACGGCGGCGGCGAGCTCGTCGGCGACCCGGCGGGCCTCGGCCGCGGCGGACTCCGGCGCCAGCCCGGTCAGCGCCACGAGGAACTCGTCCCCACCGAGGCGGGCCAGCAGGTCGCCGCGGCGGAGCCGGGCCCGCAGCGTCCGGGCGACGATCTGCAGGAGCTCGTCTCCGGCCGCGTGCCCGAGGCCGTCGTTGACCGCCTTGAACCCGTCGAGGTCGACGAACAGGAGGGCCAGGGTGTCCGAGCCGCTGCGCGCGTCCCAGATCGCCGTCTCCACCTGCTCCTCGAGCCGGCGCCGGTTGGGCAGCCCGGTGAGGGGGTCGGTGTAGGCCAGTTCCTCGATGCGGGTCAGGCAGGCCTTGTTGCGGTCGCGCTCCTGGATCAGCGCGCGCTCGGCCTCCACCTTCGCCGTCACGTCGTGCTGCACGCCGATGTACTGCGCCACCACGCCGTCGGCGTCGAGGACCGGGGCCAGGTGGATCTCGTTCCACCAGGGCTCGCCGTCGGGCCCGCGGAGGTTGAGGATCGTCTCCCGGCACTCCTCGCCGCGGTCGACGGCCGCGCGGATGCGGGCCACGGCCGCCGGGTCGGTGTCCGGTGACTGCAGGAAACGGCAGTTGCGGCCGAGCACCAGCTCGCCGGGCAGGCCGGAGAGCTGCTCGAACGCCTCGTTGACGTAGATCAGGGGCTGGTCGGGCAGCCGCATGTCGACGATCGTCACGCCACTCGTCGTCGTCGCCAGCGCGCTCCGGAGCAGGGCGTCGCCGTCGACGCTGATGGGCGCCGGCGCACGGGCCGGGGCCGGGACGGGCGCCGCGGCGGTCGCGGCCACTGGGACGTCGGTCCGCGGCACCACCCGCGTGAGCAGGGCGTGCGCCGCACGGACCACGGTGTCGCGGTCGTAGGTCAGCGCGTACTCGAAGGTCCGCTGCAGGTCCGGGCCGGTGTCGCCCAGGTCGCGGGCGAGGAGGGCGGCGCTGAAGTGCGGGCCGAGGACGACGACGTCCCACTCGCCGCGCACCGGGTCCGCCGGGTCGAGGTCGGCCCCGCGGAGGCCCGGCAGGGGCTCGGCAGGGAGGTCCTCGCCGAGCGCGCAGACGAAGCCCGTCCGTTCGACGAGGTCGCGGTAGCGCTGGATGGTCGACGGGGTGAAGTGCCGGGCCTCCTGGAAGGTCGCGGCGACGACGCAGGTCTCGCCCAGGCGCATGGCCTCGCGCTCGAGCTGCTTGCTCAGCTCGATGAGCAGCGACTTGGCCGACCGCCGCAGCGTCACGGAGTCGGGCAGGCAGCCGAAGGGGGAGGGGTCGATCGGCGTGGCGTCGGCGGCCGACGGCAGCGCCAGCTCGCCCGCGGGGCGGCCGGGCGCCGCGCCCGGCCCCGGCCGGCCGAACAACCAGCCCTGGCCGAGCGTCGCCCCGAGGGCGCGGGCCATGGCCAGGTGCTGCTCGGTCTCGATGCCTTCGGCGAGGACGACGGCGCCGGTCCGTTCCGCGTGCGCGTTCACCGCGTTCATGATCTCGGCGACTGCCGGGCCGGGGCGCTCCTGCACGAGGCGCAGGTCCAGCTTGATGACGTCGGGGGAGAGCAGCGGCAGGAATGCCAGCGACATGGAGTCCGCGCCGACGTCGTCCACGGCGATGGCCCAGCCGAGGGCCCGGACGCGCTCGACGGTGCGCAGCAGCTCGGCAGGCCGCGCCGCGAGCGCCCGCTCGGTGATCTCGAGGACGATCCTCAGGTCGCCCGGGGCGCCCTCGGCGACGGCCAGCAGGTCGTCGAGCGGGGCGCTGTCGAGCACCTCCGGCTCGACGTTCACGAACACGGTCAACGGGGCGAGCAGGCCCTGCTCGACCGCGCCCCGGAAGGCAGCGGCCCGGCAGAGCTCGTCCAGCTCGGCGTCAGGGCGCTCCAGCGGCCCCTGGGGACCGCGGGCCAGCGCCTCGTAGGCGACGACCCGGCCGGTGTCGAGGTCGACGATCGGCTGGAAGACGCTGCGCACGCCGCCGGGAGCCAGCGCTTCCGCGAGCGCGCTCTCCCGGAGGGAGGGGAAGGAGACCACGCCCTCCCATCGGCCGGAGGGGGCGGCCGGATGAGCCGAGGCGCGCCCAGCCCTCCCGAAAGGGGGAGCTCAGGCCGGCAGCGTGATCAGCACGACCGCGGCAGCGGCGGCCAGCAGGCCGGTGACCTGGGCCCCGACCAGCCGCTCCCGCAGCACCACCTGAGCCAGGACGACGGTGCTGACCGGGTACAGCGAGGCGAGGACGCCGGTGATGGCCAGCTGTCCGTCGGCCTGGGTGGCGAGCAGGAACAGCGCGTTCGCGGTCATGTCACCGACGCCGGAGACCGCGACGAGGGGCAGGGCCGCCCGGGTCACCCGCAGCGACTGGCGGCTCGCGAGGGCGATCGCGACGACCAGCACCACCGAGGCCAGCCGCGCGGTCACCAGCGGGGTCAGGCCCGCCTCCGACGACGTCCGGTCGAGCAGCACGAAGAAGAGGCCGAACATGCTGCCGGCCAGCAGCGCCGGTGCCAGGGCTGCCGGCCGGGCGGCGCGCAGCGCCGACAGCCCGCTCTCCGCCGACACGAGGACGACGGCCAGCAGGGCGAGCGCTATGCCGACGGCGGCCGACGTGCCGATCGTCTCGCCGCCCAGCAGGCCGACGAGCACCGGGACGGCGGCGGCGGTGACCGCGGTGACCGGCGCGACGACGCTCATCACCCCGCCGGCCAGCGTGCGGAAGAAGACGACGAGCCCCGCGGCACCCGCCAGCCCCGAGGCCGCTCCCCACGCCAGGTCCGCGCCGGAGACCGGCCCGCCGAGCCAGGGGAGGAGCGCGAGCAGCGCTCCCAGCCCGACGAGCTGCGACATGGCGACGACGCCGAAGACGGACGTCCGCCGGGTCGCCAGCCCGCCCAGGAAGTCCGACGCCCCGTAGACGACGGCCGAGGCCAGGGCGAGCACCACCGCCACGCCAGACCTCCAGTTCGACGAGGATGATCAGCTCAGCTGATCGTTCCGGGTCCTGGCTCAGTGTCGACGGTGAGCCAGGACCCGGTGCGGTGAGCCAGGACGCCGGTGCCAGCGACGCGGGGCATCCTCGCACCGGAACCCAGGCGCGCCCCGATCGGGTGGGCGGGCAGAATGGCCTCCCGTGTCTGGCGCCAACGATCCCTACGACCCCAAGCAGGTCGCCGCGCTCTCCCCGGAGGCCCTCGACGACGCGGTGACCGCCGCGCAGAAGGCCTTCGCCGACGCCGGTGACCTGGAGGCGCTGGCCGCCGTCCGGCCCGCCCACCTCGGCGACCGCGCGCCCGTGCTGCTGGCCCGCCGCGAGCTCGGCGCCCTGCCACCGGCCGCGCGCAGCGACGCCGGCAAGCGGGTCAACGCCGCGCGCGTGGCGCTGACCGAGGCCTACGAGGCGCGCCTCGCCGAGCTGGAGGCCGAGCGCGACGCCCGCGTCCTCGCCGAGGAGCGGGTCGACGTCACGCTGCCGTGGGACCGGACGCCCCGCGGTGCCCGGCACCCCCTGACGACGCTGACCGACCGCATCGCCGACATCTTCGTGGGCATGGGCTACGAGGTCGCCGACGGCCCGGAGCTCGAGGCGGAGTGGCTGAACTTCGACGCGCTCAACATCGGCCGCGACCACCCGGCCCGCACGATGATGGACACCTTCTTCGTCGCGCCGGAGGACTCCGGCCTGGTGCTGCGCACGCACACCAGCCCGGTGCAGGCCCGCACGATGCTGGAGCGGACGCCGCCGATCTACGTCGTCGCCCCCGGGCGCGTCTACCGGACCGACGAGCTCGACGCGACGCACACCCCGGTCTTCCACCAGGTCGAGGGCCTCGCCGTCGACCGCGGCCTCACGATGGCGCACCTCCGCGGCACGCTCGACCACCTGGCGCGGTCGCTGTTCGGCGCCGACGCGATCACCCGCTGGCGGCCGTCGTACTTCCCGTTCACCGAGCCGTCGGCGGAGTTCGACGTCTGGTTCCCCGAGCACCGCGACGGCCCGCGCTGGGTCGAGTGGGGCGGCTGCGGGATGGTCAACCCCCGGGTCCTGATCGCCTGCGGCATCGACCCGGAGGAGTACTCCGGCTTCGCCTTCGGGGTGGGCATCGAGCGCGCCCTCCAGTTCCGCTCCGGGGTCGGCGACATGCGCGACATCGTCGAGGGCGACGTCCGTTTCACCATGGCATTCGGAGTCGACCAGTGAGAGTCCCGATCGGCTGGCTGGCCGAGTACGTCGACGTTCCCGCGGGAACGTCCGTCGAGGACCTCGACACCGCGTTCGTCCGGCTCGGCCTCGAGGTGGAGGAGATCCACCGTCGCGATGAGGTCACCGGGCCGCTCGTCGTCGGCAGGGTCCTCGAGATCGAGGAGCTGACGCAGTTCAAGAAGCCGATCCGGTTCTGCCAGGTCGACGTCGGTGAGACCGAGCCGCGGGGGATCGTCTGCGGCGCCCGGAACTTCGCCGTCGGCGACACCGTGGTCGTCGCCCTGCCCGGTGCGGTCCTGCCCGGGGGCTTCGAGATCGCCGCCCGGACGACCTACGACCACGTCTCCGACGGGATGATCTGCTCCGTCCGCGAGCTGGGCGTCGGCGACGACCACGCCGGCATCCTGGTGCTCGGTTCCGCCACGGACGACGTCCCGGCGCCGGGCACGCCCGCCGGACCCGTCGTGGGGCTGGACGACGTCGTCATCGAGCTGGCGGTCACCCCGGACCGCGGCTACTGCCTGTCGATGCGCGGGATCGCCCGCGAGATGGGCACCGGCCTGGCGGCGCCATGGCGCGACCCGGGTGCCCTCACGCCGCCGGCGTGGTCCGGCGAGGCCGCGTGGCAGGTGTCGGTCGCCGACCCCGACCGCTGCGACCGCTTCTCCATGCTCGCCCTGGAGGGCCTGGACCCGACGGCGCCGAGCCCGTGGTGGATGCGCCGGCGGCTGCAGCAGGCCGGGGTCCGCAGCATCTCGCTGGCCGTCGACGTCACCAACTACGTGATGCTCGAGCTCGGCCAGCCGATGCACGCCTTCGACCGGGACGCGGTCACAGGGCCGATCACCGTCCGGCTGGCACGGGAGGGCGAGAAGCTCACCACCCTCGACGGCACGGTGCGCAGGCTGTCGACCGACGACCTGCTGATCACCGACGACACCGGCCCCATCGGTCTGGCCGCGGTCATGGGCGGGGCGTCGACCGAGATCGGGGACGGCACCACCGCCGTCCTGCTGGAGGCGGCGCACTGGGAGCCCACGGGTGTCGCCCGCACGGCCCGCCGTCACCGGCTGCCCAGCGAGGCAGCGAAGCGGTTCGAACGCGGCGTCGACCCGGAGATGACCGTGGTCGCCCTGGCGCGCGCCGCCGAGCTGCTGGGCGAGTACGGCGGCGCCCGGGTGGTCGGTGGCGTCGTCGACGTCGACGCCCGTGGCCAGACGCCGGCGATCGCGCTCGACGCGGCGAAGCCCGCCCAGGTGGCGGGCGTCGCGTACAGCGCGGCCCAGGTCGTCGAGCTGC
>DASQTE010000449.1:0-10022 GCA_035642035.1 Blastococcus sp. | reverse complement strand
ACGACAGCCGCCCGCCGGCGCCGCCGCGCACCGGGGACGTCGCCGAACGCGGCGTCCTGACGCTCACCTCCGCCGACGGCACGCCGTTCTCCGCGGCCTACGCCGCCCCGGCGGAGCCGGCCGGCACGGGGATCGTGCTGCTCCCCGACGTCCGCGGCCTGCACCCGTTCTACGTGGCCCTCGCCGACCAGTTCGCGCAGGCGGGGCTCCCGACCGTGGCGATCGACTACTTCGGCCGCACCGCGGGCGTCCCCGAGAGCGGGGTCCGGGACGCCGGCTTCGAGTGGCAGCCGCACGTGCAGGCGATGGCCGCGGAGACGATCGACGACGACCTCGCCGCCGGGGTCGGCTACCTGCGCGAGCGGGCCGGCGCCGACCTGCCCGTCGTCACCGTCGGCTTCTGCCTCGGCGGCAGCATCTCCTGGCGGCAGTCGGGCGGCGACCTCGACCTCGCCGGGTGCGTGGGCTTCTACGGGCGGCCGTCCGTGGTGGGGGACGCGGCCGGGCGGGCGCACCTGCCCACGGTGATGCTGATCGCCGGCGCCGACGCCGCCACCCCGGTCGCCGACCAGCTGGCGCTGGCCGAGACCATGCGCGCGGCGGGCGCGGACGTCGACGCCGTGGTCTACGACGGCGCGCCGCACTCGTTCTTCGACCGGGCGTTCGGGGAGTGGGCCGACGCCTGCCGCGACGCGTGGCAGCACGTCCTGGCGCTCACCGACCGCGTGGCTCGCCGCTGAGACGCCCGGCGACACTGTCGGCATGGGCCTGCCCGCGACCGTGACCGTCGGCGACGCCGTCGTCGAGCTGCGCCGGGCCACCGCCGCCGACCTCCCGGCGCTCGTCGCGATGCTCGCCGACGACCCGCTCGGCGCGGGGCGCGAGGCGGACGACGGCGACCTGACCCCGTACCGCCGTGCCTTCGACCTCGTCGACGCCGACCCCGCCCACGTCCTGCTGGTCGCCGTCGAGGGGGACGACGTGGTGGGCACCCTGCAGCTGTCGGTCCTGCCAGGCCTGGCCCGACGCGGCGCCTCGCGCGGCCAGGTCGAGGCCGTCCGGGTCGCGGCCGGCGCGCGGGGACGAGGTCTCGGGGCGGCGATGATCGGCTGGGCGGTGGCCGAGTCGCGACGGCGCGGCTGCGGTCTCGTGCAGCTGAGCACCGACAAGAGCCGGACCGACGCCCGCCGCTTCTACGAGCGGCTGGGCTTCGTGGCGTCCCACGAGGGGATGAAGCTCGCCCTCCCCGCGGGCTCCTAGTCTGGGGCCGTGACTGGCGAGCCGATCGACCCCGGCGTGATCGAACTGGCCGGGCGGGTCTTCGACCTGGCCCGCGGCGGGCACACCCAGGAGCTGGCCGAGTACCTCGACGCCGGTGTCCCGGCGAACCTGACGAACGACAAGGGCGACACCCTGCTGATCCTGGCCGCCTACCACGGGCACGCCGAGACTGTGGGCGCGCTGCTCGACCACGGCGCCGACCACTCGAGGACCAACGACCGCGGCCAGACCGCGCTGGCCGCCGCCGTCTTCAAGCAGTCGACCGAGACCGTCACCCGGCTGCTCCGGTCCGGCGCCGACCCCGACGCCGGTGGTCCGAGCGCGCGTGCGACCGCGACCTTCTTCGATCTCCCCGCCATGCTGGAGCTGCTCGACGTTCCCTAGCGGCGCCGGTGAGCGCGCCGCGTGGCGCGCGTGCACCGTGTAGGGGTAGGAACGCGGCACGCAGGGGGGAGGGGACGGTCATGGCGGTGCGACCCGACGTGCCGGGAGCCGGCCGGGCCGCGCCCCGGACGCCGCGCCGCCACGGGCCCGGCAGCGCCCCCGACCCCGTGCCGGACGTGCTGCCCGACGAGGCACCGGACGCCGTCCTGTCGCCCGCGCCGGCAGCGGGGGTGGCGTCGACGAGCGGGGCCACCTCGATCGAGCCGCAGGTCGCGTCCCCGGCCATCCCGCGGTGGCTGCTGCTCCTCGCCGGTCTCGCGACGGCCACCATCGCCGTCGCCGGGCTCCGCGCCGTCGCCTGGCTGGTGGCCCCCGTCTTCCTGGCCCTCGTGGTGGTCGTCGCCCTCGCGCCGGTCCAGAGCTGGCTGCAACGAGTGGGTGTCCCGCGCTGGCTGGCGACGACGGTCCTCCTGCTGCTCGTCGTGGCGGTCCTGCTGTCCTTCGTGACCCTCCTCGTGGTCTCGGCGGCCCAGTTCGCGGCGCTGCTGCCCGACTACGCCGGGCGCGCGGAGGTCCTGATCAACGGCGTCGTCGCCGACCTCAACGACGCCGGGATCGTGTCCGGGCAGCTCTCCGATCTGGTCAACCAGATCGACTACGGCCAGTTCGTCGGTGTGGCCACCGACGTGCTGGGCCGGTTCACCAGCGCCGCCAGCACCCTCGTGCTGCTCCTCTCGGCCCTGGTCTTCATCGCCATCGAGTCCAGCGGCTTCTCGCGGCGCCTGACACTGGTGGGGGAGGAACGCCCGCACCTGCCGGTCGCGATGACCCTGTTCGCCCAGGGCACCCGCAGCTACCTGCTGGTCAGCACCGTCTTCGGGGCACTCGTGGCGGTCGGCGACTGGATCGCCCTGGCGATCATCGGCGTCCCCGCGGCGGGTCTGTGGGGGTTGCTGGCGTTCGTCACGAACTACGTGCCCGCGATCGGCTTCGTGCTGGGCGTGGTCCCCCCGGCGATCCTGGGCCTGCTGGCCGGTGGCTGGGGCGAGCTCGTCGCGATCGTCGTCGTCTACTCGCTGCTCAACTTCGTCATCCAGACATTGATCCAACCCCGCTTCGTGGGCGACTCGGTCGGCCTGTCGATGACCGTCACCTTCCTGGCCCTGCTCTTCTGGGGCTGGGTGCTCGGGGCGCTGGGCGCCCTCCTCGCCATCCCGCTGACGCTCCTGGTCAAGGCCCTCCTGGTCGACGTCGACCCGCGCGGGCACTGGCTGGACGCCATCCTGCGCGAGGAGCCACGGGCGCCCCGCACCATGCGGGCCAAGCGCCGGATGCACGCCCGCCGGGCCGCGCTGGCATCGGTCCGGCGGCTGCACCACCCCCGCCGGGCGACCGCTCCGACCCTGGCCGAGCCGGACTGAGCGGGCACTTCCCCGCGCGACATCCGCCCAGCTCAGCAGGCGTGTCACGGGAATGTCGGACCCTTCTGGGACGTTGTCCCCACGAAGCCGGTGGCGTCGTGCGGCGCCCGGCGGAGGAGGCAGACATGAAGGGCGATCGGGTCGAGATCGTGATCGACGCGGGCGGCAGCACGCGCACCTACGACATCACGGCGACGCGGGCCGGCCGGCGGGTCGAGGTGACCCACGGGCGGGGCGTCGTGGAGGTCGCCGAGACCACCCGCGGCGGGACGCCGGTGCGCACGGCGCGGTTCATGGCCGGGCGGGTGCTCGCGCTCGTGGAGCACCCCGCACCGAGGCCGGCGCTGGACGACGACGCGGCGGTGACGCCGCTGCGGCAGTCCGCCTGAACGCCGCGGGCCGGCGCCCGGAGCTCGTGGTGATGGTCGGTCTCCAGGGCAGCGGTTGAAGGACCCCCGTGCCCCCCACCGCTCGCGAGCTCGCGGCGGGGCCCTGCACGGGGGCCGGGCCCAACGCCCGCCGCCGCGAGGCCCGGCAGCGCCGGCTGGTGGCCGAACTCCTCGCGGCCGGTTCGAGCGTGGTGGTCGACAACACCAGCCCCGCCCTCGAGGACCGGGCTCCACTGGTCGCCGCCGCCCGCGAGGCGGGGGTGCCCGTCCGCGCCGTCCTCGTGGACACGGCACCCGAGCTGTGCCGGGCGCGCAACGACGTCCGCCAGGGCCGCGACCGCGTGCCGCTCGTCGGGGTCCTCGCGACGCGGGCACGGTTCGTCCCGCCCACGACGGCCGAGGGGTTCGAACGGATCGACGTCGTATGCGGGGACGACGGGACGGCTCCGGTGCCACGGCCGGGAGCCGGGACGCCGGGCGTGTGAGGCCCCCGGTCCGTGCGTGGCGGGGGTCGGTGCGGTAGACCTGGCAGGCCCTCGGCCCGTCGCCGCAGCCCGTCATCGCCTGGAGGTCCACCCCGTGCTGGAGAGCATCGGCTTCGCCGCCGCCTACACCGGGGTCGGCATCGCGCTGCTGGTCCTGGGCTTCTACGCCCTCGACCTGCTCACCCCGGGGAACCTCGGCAAGCACATCGCGGAGCAGCGCTCGCTCAACGCCGCCGTCGTCCTCACCGGTGGCTTCCTCGGGCAGGGCGCGATCATCTTCGCCAGCATCTGGACCAACGCGACCAGCGGCTTCGGTCAGGCGCTGCTCTACACGGTCGTCTTCGGCGTCCTCGGGGTCGTGCTGCAGGCCGTGGCGTTCGTCGCCCTGGACGTGCTCATCCCCGGACGGCTCGGCCACCACCTCATGGAGCCGCAGTTCCACCCGGCCAGCCTGGTGAGCGCGGCCGTCCAGCTGGCCGTGGCCGCGATCATCGTCGCCTCCATCTGGCCCTGACCGTCCTCGCCCGGACCTTGTGACGGGTGCCGCGGGACACGGCCGTAACGTGTCGGGCGCAGCTCTCGGCCCGTCGCGCGGACCAACCGCCGACGCAGCCGGCATCCGACGTGAGAGGAACATTGATGAGCGAGGCAACCGCAGGCACCCGTGTGGCCATCGTGACCGGGGCCGCCCGTGGCATCGGTGCGGCGACCGCCCTCCGGCTGGCCCAGGACGGCTTCGCCGTCGCGGTCCTGGACCTGGACGAGGCCTCGGCGAAGGGCACCGTCGAGGCGATCGAGTCCGCCGGCGGCCGGGCGCTGGCCGTGGGCGCCGACGTGAGCGACTCGGCGCAGGTCGAGGCCGCCGTCGAGCGGATCGCCACCGAGCTCGGCGGGCCGACCGTGCTGGTCAACAACGCCGGCGTGCTCCGCGACAACATGCTGTTCAAGATGTCCGACAGCGACTGGGACATCGTCATGAACGTGCACCTGCGGGGCGCCTTCCTCATGACCCGCGCGGCGCAGAAGCACATGATCGACGCCAAGTGGGGCCGGATCGTCAACCTGTCCAGCACTTCCGCTCTGGGCAACCGGGGCCAGGCCAACTACTCGACGGCCAAGGCGGGCCTGCAGGGCTTCACCAAGACCCTGGCCATCGAGCTGGGCAAGTTCGGCGTGACCGCCAACGCCATCGCCCCGGGCTTCATCGAGACCGAGATGACCAAGGCGACCGCCGAGCGCATGGGCATCCCGTTCGAGGACTTCATCAAGGGCGCGGCCTCGCAGATCCCGGTGGCCCGCACGGGCAAGCCCGAGGACATCGCGCACCTGGTGTCCTTCTTCGTCAGCGAGGGCGCCGGCTTCGTGTCCGGCCAGGTCGTCTACGCCGCCGGCGGTCCGAAGGCCTGAGTTCCACCGCGGGGCCCGGGTCGTCGTCGGCGTCCGGGCCCCGCGCCGTCTCCCGGGGAGGGCACGTGTCCGACAGCGTCGAGGACAAGGTCCTGGTCGAGCGCCGCGGCGCCGTGCAGGTCATCAGCATCAACCGGCCGCAGGCGCGCAACGCGCTCGACGCCGCCGTCGCGGAGGCGGTGGCCGCCGCCGTGGACGAGCTGGACTCGTCCGACGAGCTGCGGGCCGGCGTCCTGACCGGGGCCGGTGGCTTCTTCTCCGCCGGCATGGACCTCAAGGCGTTCCTCCGGGGCGAGACACCCGCCATCGAGGGCCGCGGCCTGTGCGGGATCACCCGGACGCCGCCGCGCAAGCCGCTGCTCGCCGCCGTCGAGGGCGGGGCCCTGGCCGGCGGGTTCGAGCTGGTTCTCGCCTGCGACCTCGTCGTCGCCGGCCGGAGCGCGCGGTTCGGCGTCCCGGAGGTGAAGCGCTCGCTCGTGGCCGCCGGTGGCGCCGCGCTCCTGCTGCCGCAGCGGGTGCCGCGGGCCGTGGCCCTCGAGCTGCTGCTCACCGGTGACCCGATCGACGCCGTCCGCGCGCAGGCGGTCGGCCTGGTGAACCGCGTGGTGGACGACGGCACCGCGCTGGACGCCGCCGTCGAGCTGGCCGAGGCGATCGCCGCGAACGGTCCGCTCGCCGTCGCCGCCACGAAGCAGGTCGTGCTGTCGGCCCCGTCCTGGACGCCGGAAGAGGCGTGGGAGCGGCAGGACGAGGTGGTCCGCCCGGTGTTCGCCTCGGAGGACGCGCGCGAGGGGTCGACCGCCTTCGCCGAACGCCGACCCCCGGTGTGGCGCGGCCGCTGACCTCTCGCGTGCTCCAGGAAATCCGAACGCGGGTCGGGGCGTTGGACCTGCCGTGGCTTCTCCGCTCCGACTGCTCGTCCTGGGTGACTCCATCGCGTACGGGACCGGCGCGCTGCGCGCCGACGACACCCTCGGCCGCCGGCTGTCCGCGGCCCTGACCGCCGACGGCTTCGACGTCGACCTGCACGTGCTCGCCGTGCCCGGGGCCGTCTCGGCCGACCTGGCCGCCCAGGTCCGGCGCGCGCAGCCGCTGGACGCCGACCTGGCCGTCGTCGTGATCGGCGCCAACGACCTGGCCCGCTTCCTCCCGCCGGAGCAGGCGGCCGCCTCGCTCGCCGCGGCCGTCGGCGCGCTCCGGGCCCGCGGGACCGACGTGGTCGTCGTGCCGGCCCCGGACATGTCCTCGGTGCCGTTCGTGCCGCCCGCGTTCCGGCCGCTCGTGCAGGCGGCCTGCGCCCAGCTCCAGCGGCGGCAGACCGAGGTCGCCGAGGCCGCGGGCGCCACGGTCGCCGACATCGGGGCCGAGGTCGGCCGCGCCTTCGTCGCCGACCCGGCGATGTTCTCCGGCGACCGCTTCCACCCCAGCTCGGCGGGCTACGGCCGGATCGCGGTGGCGCTCGCGCCCACCGTGGTCGAGGCGGCGCGGGCCCGGCGGGACGAGGCCGCCGCCTGACGTGGCTCAGCCGGGCTCGCGGGCCAGGAAGGGTGCCGAGACCGGCTCCACGAACCGGGTGAGCACCGGTCCGGCCACGGCCAGGACCAGGACGTAGGCGGTCGCCACAGGTCCGACCTCCGGGATGCCCGCGGCGACAGCCAGGCCCGCGATCACGATCGAGAACTCGCCGCGCGCGACCAGCGCCGTCCCCGCGCGCAGCCGCCCGGGCACCGCGACCCCCTCGCGACGGGCGGCGAACCAGCCGGTCGCCAGCTTGGTGACGGCAGTGACGACGGCGAGCAGGAGCGCGGCGGGGAGCACCGGCAGGATCTCCGCCGGGTCGGTGGCGAGACCGAAGGCGACGAAGAAGGTGGCGGCGAAGAGGTCCCGCAGCGGGGCGAGCATGGCCCGGGCACGGTCGGCGAAGGAGGCCGGCAGCGCGAGCCCGACCAGGAACGCGCCGACGGCGGCCGAGGCGCCGACCGCCTGGGCCAGGCCGGCGACCAGCAGGGTGAGCCCGACCAGCCGGAGCAGCACCTGCTCGTCGTCGTCGTGGCTGAGCAGCCGGCCGAGCCGGTGGCCGTGCCGCTGTGCGGCCAGGAGCACCAGCAGCACGGCTCCGACGGCGAGCGCGACCCCGCCCACCGCCGACATCACGCCGTCGCCGGCCAGCGCCACCACCAGCAGGGGCAGGAACAGGGCCATCGCGAGGTCCTCCAGCACGAGGACCGAGAGCACGGCCGGCGTCTCGCGGTTGGCCAGCCGCCCCAGGTCGCCCAGCAGCCGCGCCACGATCCCGGACGAGGAGATCCACGTGACCCCGGCCAGGGCGAGCGCCCCCTCCCATGGCAGGCCGAGCAGCAGACCCGCGACGAAGCCCGGCGGGGCGTTGAGCACCAGGTCGACGACGCCGGACGGCGCGTGCCGGCGGAACGACCCGAACAGCTCCGTCGCCGAGAACTCGAGCCCCAGGGTGAGGAGCAGGAGGACGACGCCGATCTCGGCCGACGCCCTCAGGAACGGCTCGGCGGTGTCCAGGGGCACGAGACCCCCCTCGCCGACCGCCAGCGCGGCCACCAGGACGAACGGGATCGGCGAGAGTCCCAGACGCCGGGCGGCCAATCCCAGCAGGGAGAGCGCGCCGAACAGCAGCCCGAGCTCGATCAGCAGGGTCGAGACGTGATCCACCGAGCGGGCTCAGTCCCGCCCGGCCAGCCGCCGGTCCAGCTGCTCGAGCCCGGCCGCCGAGCCGATGGCGACCAGCACGTCGCCGGCCCGCAGCTCGTCCGCTGGCGCGGGTGAGGGGACGACGTCGGCGCCCCGCACGATGGCCACGATGGAGCAGCCGGTCACCGTCCGTGCCCGGGTGTCCCCCAGCGTCCGGCCGGCGAAGGGTGAGCCGGGTTCGACGGGGAAGCGCGCGGACTGCAGGCCGGGCACCTCGCGGGAGAGGTCGGCGAACCGCTGGGTGAGCCGCGGGGCGCCCAGGACCTCGGCCAGCGCGTCGACCTCCTCAGCGGTGAGCCGGAACATGCCGTGGGCCCGGTCGGGATCACGACGGTCGTAGACCGCGATCTCGGCACCGCCCTCCCGCTGGACGACGATCGCGAGCACCTCTCCGGATCGCGTCGTCATCTCGTAGCGGACGCCGACGCCCGGCAGCATGGTCTCGTCGAGCTCCATGACGGGCATCGTGGCAGAGCCGCCGGATCGGTCAGGGCAGGCGGTCGGCCAGCAGCTCGGCGAGGTGCAGCCCCCGGCGCCCGGCCAGCTGGTCCAGCTGGGTCCGGCAGGAGAACCCGTCCGCGAGGACGACGGCGTCGGGCCCGAGCCCCTCGACCGCCGGCAGGAGCTGCTGCTCCGCGATGGCCACCGAGACGTCGTGGTGCCCGCGCTCCACGCCCCAGTTGCCGGCCAGGCCGCAGCAGCCGCCGAGCCGCGTCACCCGGGCGCCCGCCGTCGACAGCAGCGCCGCGTCCGCCTTCCAGCCCATCACCGACGCGTGGTGGCAGTGCGGCTGCGCGACCACCTCCAGGCCCTCCAGCGACGGCGGTGACCAGCCGGGGGTGGCCGTCAGCAGCTCCGCCAGCGTCCGCGTGGCGCCGGCGACCCGCTCGGCCGCGGCGCCACCGACCAGCTCCAGCGCCTCGCTCCGGAGCACTGCCGTGCACGAGGGCTCGACGCCGACGATCGGCCAGCCGGCGTCGGCCGCGGCGACCAGCGACTCGACCGTGCCCCCGAGGATCCGGCGGGCGGTGTCCAGCTGGCCGGTGGTGATCCAGGTGAGCCCGCAGCACGTGTCGGCGCCGGGGACGTGCACGCGGTAGCCGGCCGCCTCCAGGACTCGGGCGGCCGCCCACGCGACCTCCGGGGCGAAGTGGTCGGTGAACGAGTCGACCCAGAGCGCGACGGGTGTGCCCTCGGTCGGGAACGCCCCCCGCGCGGCCCACTCCTGGCGGAACGTGCGTTCCGCGAAGTGCGGCACCTCGCGGCGCTGGTCGATGCCGGCGCCCGCCTTCGCCAGCCGGCTCCCGAGCCGCGAGCCGAGCACGCGGTTGACCAGTCCTGGCGCGCGGGCGGCGAGGTCCGACCAGAACGGCAACCGGCCCAGCGTGTAGTGGGAGATCGGCCGCAGCCGCCGCCGGTAGGACTGGTGCAGCACCTCGGCCTTGTAGGACGCCATGTCGACGCCGGTCGGGCAGTCGCGGGAGCAGCCCTTGCAGGACAGGCAGAGGTCCAGGGCCGCGTGGACCTCGGGCGACCGCCAGCCGGTCACCGGGCCGCCGTCGGCCAGCATCTCCTGGAGCACTCGCGCCCGCCCGCGGGTGGTGTCCTTCTCCTCGCGAGTGGCCGGCCACGACGGGCACATCACCCCGCCGGACGCCTGCAGGTCGGCGCGGCACTTGCCCACGCCCGTGCACCGGTGGACGGCCGCGGAGAAGTCGCCGTCGTCGTGCCGGTACGCCAGCGCCAGCCGCTCGCGCACCACCGGGGCGGCCGCCATCCGGACGTCCTCGTCGAGAGGGGCCGGGCGGACCAGCACGCCCGGGTTGAGCACGTCGTCGGGGTCGAGGAGCGCCTTGACGCGGCCGAACAGGTCGATGACGGCGGGGGAGTACATGAGGGGGAGCAGCTCGCTGCGGGCGCGGCCGTCGCCG
>DASQTE010000448.1:0-9280 GCA_035642035.1 Blastococcus sp. | reverse complement strand
ACGAGATCATGTACGAGATCATGGAGCTGTCGGGCCAGGAGTACGTCGACGTCTACGGCGCGACGGTGAAGAAGTCGATGGACGCCACCGGCGCCAGCGCCCCCGACGTCGTCGCCCGCCTGCAGCCGCCGCCGGACGAGGCGGCCGACCGCGCGCCCACGTCCCTCGCCGGCTGAGCACGGACTTCCGCCACCGTTCCAGCACCGGAACCGAAAGGGACAGCGCCATCGCCGCTGCTCAAGTTGACGCTTGATAAAGCGTCTGCTTGAGTAACGTCATGGCGATCACCGTCGACGACGAGCGGCTCGACGCCATGTTCGCGGCGCTGGCCGACCGCACCCGGCGCGACATCGTGGCCCGGCTGAGTCGCGGGGACGCGACGGTCACGGAGCTCGCGGCGCCGTACGCGATGAGCATGCAGGCCGTGTCGCAGCACATCGGCGTGCTCGAGCGATGCGGACTGGTCAGTCGCGGCCGGCACCGGCAGAGCCGACCCTGCCGCCTCGAGCCCGAGGCGCTCGAGGCCGCCGTGTCGTGGATGGAGCGGAGCAGGCGGCTCTGGACCGAACGGATGGACCGGCTGGAGACGCATCTCGCGCAGCTGCAGGACGGTGAGCGACGGTGAGCACCGACGAGCTGATCTACCGCCGGGTCTTCCGCGCGCCCCGCGAGCTGGTGTGGCGTTGTCTGACCGAGCCGGCCGAGTTGGCACAGTTCTGGGGACCCCGCGGCATGACCACGCCGCTGGACGGCATCGTCGTCGAACTGCGCCGTGGCGGCCGGTTCGAGACCCTGATGGTCGGCCGGCAGGGCAGCCACCGGATGCTCGCCACGTTCACCGAGGTCGTGCCGCCCGAACGGATCGCGTGGGTCGAGCCGGCCTCCGGGGTGCACACGACCGGCACGCTCGTCGACCTCGGGGACGACGGCACCGAGGTGGTCATCCACCAGCGGCACGTGCCCGAGCCGATGCGATCGCCCCAGGCCCGCGCCGGTTTCCTCACCTCCCTCGACGAGCTCGAGGCTCACCTCGCCCGCCTGGTGGAAGGAGACCGGTCATGACCGATCCGCAAGCCTGGGTCGCGCCCACGTGCGACGGCCTGGCCGGCATGCTCGCCGCCGCGCCCCCCGCGACCTGGGACGCCCCGTCGCTGTGCGAAGGGTGGCAGGTCCGCCACGTCGTCGCGCACCTGACGATGCCGGCCCGGCTCACCCCCGAGCAGTTCGGCGCCGAGCTGGTGGCGGCCGGCGGCGACTTCGGTCGGCTGTCCGACGCCGTCGCCGCCCGGGACGCCACCCGGCCGGTCGCCGACCACCTGGCCGCCCTCCGGTCCCCGCTGCTGCACGCGTGGCAGCCGCCGGGCGGCGGCGCGGCCGGTGCGCTCAGCCACGCGGTCATCCACTCCCTCGACGTCACCGTCGCGCTCGACCGGCCCGCGGTCGCACCGCGCGACGCCGTGATCTCCGTCCTCGACCAGCTCGTCGGCGCGAACGGTGCGATCTTCGGGCTCGACCTGACCGGCGTCCGGCTCGAGGCCACCGACACCGCCTGGAGCTGGGGGAGCGGCGAGGTCGTGCAGGCCGACAGCGACCGCCTGGTGGCCCTCCTCAGCGGCCGTACCCTGCCCGACGGCCGCGTCCTCGGCCGTGGGTGACCCCGTCAGGTCGTCAGGAGACGGTCCAGCACGTCGCGCAGCAGGTCCAGCAGCTCCTCGCGGGACATGGTCGGCTCCTGCACCCACGAGCCGACGAGGTCCTCGGTGAAGGCGAACCAGGCCATCACCAGCTGACGGCGGAGCGCGTCGTCGGGCAGGGCGAGGGTGCGCAGCGCCACCTCGACCAGCCGGCCGCGGGTGTCCTCGTAGACCTCCGACACCCAGGGGTCGCCGCCGCCTGCTCCGCGCACGAACGCCAGGTGGCTCTCGGGGAACGTCTCGACCCAGCCGACGTAGCGGTCCAGCATGCCGGTGACCTGCTGCTCCGCCGTGGCGTCGGGTGCGGGCAGGAGGTGCGCGAGGAGCAGGTCGGCCGCGGCCCGCGTGACGGCCGTGTAGTACTCCCGCTTGGTGGCGAAGTAGTGGAACAGCAGGCTGCGGCTGATCCCGGCCCGGCGGGCCACCTCGTCGATCGTGAGCTCCTGCACCGGCGTCGTGGGCAGCAGTTCCAGGCCGATCTGCACCAGCTGCGCGCGCCGGTCCCCGGCCGTGCGCCGCAGCCGGGGGGAGTCGGGGCGGGACGACCCCGTCATCGGCGTGGGCAACCCCTCACGCGGCGGCCCGGGCGGTCGTGGCCGCATCCAGCAGCCGCTCGACCGCCTCGGTGACGAGGGCCGCGCGTTCCTGGGGGAGCATGTGCCCGGTCCGCGGGACGACGTGGAGCTCCGCCTCGGGCAGCGCCTCGGCGAGCTGGCGGCTGTGCCGCTGCGGCGTGAGCTTGTCGTCGGCGCCGACGAGGATCTCGACCGGCACGTCCGTCAGCGCCTTCAGCTCCTGGCGCTTGTCGTGCTCGCCGAGCGCCGGGTAGAAGGCCGCGAAGGCCCGCACCGTCGAGGCGTGCATGATCTCCGCCCCGGTGAGGACCATGTCGTCGGTCGCGGCGGCGCCGTAGAGCAGGTCGCGCACCACCTTCTGGTGCCGCCGGTGGGTGGGCGGCAGGAGCTGCCGCACGCGTTCCAGCGCCCGCGCACCGCCGATCGCGACGGTGACCAGGCCGGGTGTCAGCTTCAGCTGCATGCGCTCGGCGAGGTTCTCGCCCGCGGGCGCGAGGTCACCGGCCGACGTCGACACGAGCGCGACGCCGCGCACCCGGTCGCCGAACAGCTCGGGCCGCGCGGCGGCCAGGCACATGATCGTCATGCCGCCCATCGAGTGACCGCCGAGGACCACCGGCCCGGACGGGGCGAGCTCGTCGAGGAGGACGCCGAGGTCGGCCCCGAGCTGGTCGATGGTCAGCTCGGCGACCTCGGAGGCGTAGCCGGGGTGGGTGGGAGATCGCCAGGTCGAGCGGCCGTGACCCCGCTGGTCGTAGCGGATGAGCCGCAGCTCGCCGTCGGCGACCCGGCGGGAGAGGAGCCCGGCGACGTCGTCCCAGGCGGCCTGGGCCAGCGTCCAGCCGTGCGCGAGGACGAGCGTGACCGGCGCGTCGTCGGAGCCGTCGACGACGGCGTGCAGCAGGGCGCCGTCGGGCGTGGCGACGGCGGCGACCTGGCGGAGGACGGTCGAGGTGCTCACGCCGCCACCTCCGGGCGCTCGGTGCCCGCGGGGACGCCGACGTAGTTCTCGCGGTCCAGCGTCCGGGTGAGCCTCCGGAACCGGAAGGTGAAGTCCGGCCAGAGCGTCGTGTTGTGGCCGTGCCGGTCCAGGTACCAGCTGGCGCAGCCGCCGGTCAGCCAGACCGTGCCCTTGGACTTCTCGGCGATCAGCGAGCGCCAGGCCTCCTGGGCCGCGGGCGTGGTCTCGAGGACCGCGAGACCCTCGGCGTCCATGGTCCGCAGCGCGTCGTCGACGTAGGCCACCTGCGACTCGATCATGTAGACCATCGACGTGTGGCCGACGCCCACGTTCGGCCCCACCAGCAGGAACAGGTTCGGGAAGCCGGCGACGGCGGCGCTCCTGTTGCTCACCATGCCGTCCGCCCAGACCTGCGCCAGGGAGCGCCCGTCGCGGCCGCAGATCTTCTCCGCGATGGGCAGGTCGGTGACGTGGAAGCCGGTGGCCAGCACGATGGTGTCCGTCGGCCGCTCGACGCCGTCCCGGGTGACGATCGAGTGCGGCCGCACCTCCTGGATGCCGGCCGTGACCAGCTCGGAGTTGGGCGCGGCGACCGCGGGGAAGTAGTCGTTGCTGATGAGGATCCGCTTGCAGCCGATGGTGTAGTCCGGCGTCAGGGCCCTGCGCAGCTTCGGGTCGCGGACCTGGCGGTGCAGGTGGGCCCGCGCCAGCCGGCCGACCGGCCTGAGGAAGCGCCGGTTCTTCGCCATGCCGATGACGAGGAACTCCCGGAACAGGTAGAGAACAGCGCGGATCGCCCTCTGGAGGCCCGGGACGAACCGGTACAGCCGCTGCATCCAGGGCTTCACCGGGTGGTCGGTGCGGGGGACCACCCAGGCCGGCGTGCGCTGGTAGACGGCCAGGCTGCCCACGATCGGCTGGATCGCCGGCACCACCTGGATGGCCGAGGCGCCCGTGCCGATGACGGCGACCCGCTCCCCGGTCAGGTCGTGCTCGGCGTCCCAGCGGGCGGAGTGCATGACCGTGCCCGCGAAGGAGTCCAGCCCGGGGATGTCGGGATAGGTCGGGTCGGCGAGCGCGCCGGCCGCGGAGACGAGCACGCGGGCCCGGAACTCACCGGCGGTGGTGGAGACCAGCCAGCGCCGCGCGGCGTCGTCCCAGCGGGCGGCGGTGACGTCGGCGCCGAACACGCAGTGCCGCCGGACGTCGAACCGGTCGGCCGTCGCCTGGAGGTAGGCCTGGATCTCCGGCTGCTCCGAGTACGAGCGCCCCCAGTCGGGGTTCCGCGCGAAGGAGAAGGAGTACAGGTTGGACTGCACGTCGCACGCCGCGCCGGGATAGGTGTTGTCCCGCCAGGTCCCCCCGACGTCCTCCGCCCGCTCCAGGACGACGAAGTCGGTCTCCCCGCGGCGCTTGAGCGTGATCGCCATGCCGAGGCCGGCGAAGCCCGAGCCGATGATCGCGACGCCCACCTCGCGGACGCCGCCGCTGCGTGCGGCGGGCTGGGTCTCGAGCGTGCTGGTCACCGATGCGGCTCCTTCGCTGTTTCCCGGCTTGCTGAGCAACGCTCAACAAGCTACAACGGCCCCTGAGCAGCATCAATCCCAGCCCGCGCCCCACGACCGAGGAGCACCCATGGCGTCACTCCGCAGGCAGCGTCCCCGCACGCCCCTGGCCGGCAGGACGGTCCTGATCACCGGCGCCGCCCGGGGCCTCGGTGCCGAGCTGGCGCGCCGGGCGGCCGCCCGCGGCGCTCGCGTGGCGCTGGTCGGGCTGGAGCCGGAGCAGCTGGCGACGGTGGCGACGCAGCTCGGGCCCGAGCACCTGTGGGGGGAGGCCGACGTCACCGACGCCGATGCGCTGGCGGCCGCCGTCCAGCGGACCGTGGACACCTTCGGCGGCCTCGACGTCGTGGTCGCCAACGCCGGCATCGCGCCGTTGACCACCGTCATGACCAGCTCCGCGCATGCGCTCGCGCGCACGATCGAGGTCAACCTCATCGGGGCGATGCTCACCACGCACGCGGCGCTGCCCGAGATCGCGAAGCGCAAGGGGCACGTGCTGCTCATCAGCTCGGCCGCCGCCTTCACCGTGCTGCCGGGCATGAGCGCCTACTGCGCGGCGAAGGCCGGTGTGGAGCGCTTCGGCGACGCCCTGCGGCTGGAGGTCGCCCACCGCGGCGTCACGGTGGCCAGCGCGCACCCGACCTGGATCGACACCGACATGGTGCGCGACACCGAGGACGCGCTGCCGACGTTCCAGGAGACCCGCAGGCAGCTCCCCGGCCCGCTGGGCGCCTACACCTCGGTCGAGGCCTGCGCCGACGCGCTCGTGGAGAACCTGGAGACGCGCGGCCGGCGGGTGTTCGTCCCGGGCTCGGTGGGCGTCGTCTCGGCGCTGCGGCAGCTGGTCACCGGCGTGGTCGCCGAGAAGGTGGCGATGAAGGTGTCGGCGAAGCGGGTGCCCCAGCTCGAGCGCGACATCCGGGCGCTGGACGGACAGGAGTTCGGCAAGCACTCCGTCGGCGGGCGGGCGAGGTAGCGGGGCCGGCGTCAGCTCGTCCAGGCGCCGGCGCGGGGGAGGGCGGACCGCCAGCGGGCGTGCCGGCCGTCGTCCCGCTGCCCCTCCTCGGGCTCGAAGCGGCGGTCCAGCGCCCAGGTCTGCGCCAGCTCGTCGGTGCTGCCCCACACCCCGGTGCCGAGCCCGGCCAGGAAGGCCGCCCCCAGCGCCGTCGTCTCGGTGACCTTCGGCCGGCGGACCGGGACGCCGAGCTGGTCGGCCTGCAGCTGCAGCAGCAGGTCGTTGGCGCTCGCGCCGCCGTCGGCCGACAGCTCCGGCACCTCGAGCCCGGCCTCGTCGACCATCACGTCGACGACGTCGCGCACCTCGAAGGCGATCGCCTCCAGCGTGGCCCGCGCCAGGTGTGCCCGGGTGGTGCCGCGGGTGATGCCGAGGATGGCGCCGCGGGCGTGCGGGTCCCAGTGCGGCGCGCCCATGCCGGTGAGCGCCGGCACGAACACCACGTCGCCGGAGTCGGGGACGGTGCGGGCCAGGCCCTCGATCTCGTTCGCGGAGTCGATCAGGCCGAGCCCGTCGCGCAGCCACTGCACGGCGGCGCCCGTCACGAAGATCGCGCCCTCGAGGGCGTAGACCAGGCCGTCGCCGAGGTCCCAGGCGACGGTGGTCAGCAGGCCTGCGTCCGAGCGGACGATGTCCGGCCCGGTGTTGGTGAGGACGAACGAGCCGGTGCCGTAGGTGCACTTGCTCATGCCGGGGGAGTAGCAGGCCTGCCCGAAGAGCGCGGCCTGCTGGTCGCCGGCGATGCCGGCGATCGGTAGCGACAGCCCGAGGAAGGCGTCCGGGTCGGTGGTGCCCACGACGCCGGAGCTCGGGACCAGCTCGGGCAGCGCGGAGCGGGGGACGTCGAACAGGTCGCACAGCTCGTCGGACCAGCCGCCCTTCTCCAGGTCGAAGAGCAGCGTGCGGCTGGCGTTGGTGGGGTCGGTGACGTGCGCGGCGCCGCCGGTGAGCCGGGCGATCACGTACGAGTCGACGGTCCCCAGCGCCAGGGCGCCGTCGCGGACCCCGGCCCAGACCCGCGGTTCTTGCTCGGCCAGCCAGGCGAACTTGGTGCCGGTGAAGTACGGGTCCAGCCGCAGGCCGGTGAGGCCGGCGACCCGCTCCTCGACGCCGTCGGCGCGCAGCCGGTCGCAGATGCCGGTGGTCCGGCGGTCCTGCCACACGATCGCCGGGCGGGGGGAGTGGAGGGTCCGCCGGTCCCAGACGACCGCGGTCTCCCGCTGGTCGGTGATGCCCACGCAGGTCGGCTCGACGTCCGAGGCGGCGAGCGCCTCGCGGCAGGCGGCGACGGTCGCCGTCCAGATGTCGTCGGGCTCGTGCTCGACCCAGCCCGGGCGGGGGAACAGCTGCGCGAACTCGCGGTAGCCGCGGGACAGGACGTCGCCCTGCTCGCCCACGACCAGCGCGGTCACCCCGGTCGTCCCTGCATCGATCGCCAGCACCGGCATGGGGGCGAACCTATCGACTCCGCGCGGCACCCGGCGCGCCGGTGACCCATGATCACCGGCGCCTGCCCTCTGGACGCCGACGGGGCGACGGTGGCCGTCGGCGACGTCGCGGGGCAGGCGCGGCAGGTCATGGACAACCTCGTCGCCGCGCTCGGCGGGCACGACGCCCCCAGCACCCTCGTGGGCGTCACGGTGCCCGGATTCCCCGACCAGCTCGTCGAGGTCGGGGCCGTGGCGGTGCGCGACAGCTGGCAGGAGCCGGCTCCGCCGCACGACGGCCCTACGGTGGACGGGTGACCGTCCGGCGCTTCTTCTACGACACCGAGTTCATCGAGGACGGCACCACGATCGACCTCGTCTCCATCGGCGTCGTCGACGAGACCGGGCGCGAGTTCTACGCGGTGAGCACCCAGTTCGACCCGGACCGGGCCATCCCATGGGTGCGGCGCAACGTCCTCGACCAGCTCCCGCCGCCGGCGGACAAGGCCTGGCGCAGCCGCGAGCGGATCCGCGAGGACCTGCTGGCCTTCCTCACCGGTCCGGGCGAGGCGATCGAGCTCTGGGCCTGGTTCGGCGCGTACGACCACGTCGCGCTGTGCCAGCTGTGGGGCGCGATGCCGGCGCTGCCGCGGCCGATCCCGCGCTTCACCCGCGAGCTGCGCCAGCGCTGGGACGACCTCGGGCAGCCGGCGCTGCCGCCCAAGCCGGCCGGCACGCACGACGCGCTGGTCGACGCCCGCTACAACCTCGCCCGCTGGAACGTGATGGAGGCCGCCGCCGGCCGCACCTGAGGGCCTTGGCGCCGGAGCGCGGGTCGGTCAGGCTGCCCGCCGTGACCGAGCTCAGCCCCGTCGAGGCACGCACCCTCCTGGCCCGGGCCTTCGCCGACGACCCGCTGATGGTCTGGTTCTTCCCGGACGCCGAGGTGCGGCCGCACGCCTGTGCCGTCATGTTCGGGCTGTTCGCCGAGCACTACCTGGCCGCCGGGCGGGTCGACGCCGTCCGGCGCGGGGCACTCGCGGCGGTCGCCATGTGGCAATGGCCAGGGCAGCCGGAGGACGACGAGGCCGCGCCGGAGCAGTTGCCGACGCCCGGCGGCCTGATGACGGCGCTCATGGGCACCGAGCGCGCGGCGCGGATCGGCGGCGCGATGTCGGTGCTCGGCGATCTGCGGCCGCCGCAGCCGCACGCCTACCTGCACCTGCTCGGGGTCGACCCCGCCTGCCGCGGGGAGGGAATCGGTGGACGGGTCCTCGACCAGGGCATCGCCGCGGCCCGCGCCGACGGGCTCGTCGCGTGCCTGGACACGATGAACCCGCGCAACGTGCCGTTCTACGAGGCGCACGGGATGTCGGTGCGGCACGAGACCCCGCTGCCCGACGGCGGCCCGACCGTCTGGTCGATGGCGACGGGCTGAACGCGCTCCTCAGGCCTTCAGCACGGCCTGGGTCTGGGTCACCTGGGCGACCCGCTGTCCCGCGTCGTCGGTGAGCTCGACCGACACGACGACGAACGACCGGCCGGCGTGCAGCGGCCGGGCGACCGCGTGCGCGCTGCCGCCCCGCACCGCGCGCATGAGCGCCGTGGACGACGCCACCGTCGACGTCGAGGTCCCGGCCGGCAGGTTGAGGAAGGCGCACACGGCACCGACCGAGTCCGCCAGCGTCATGAGTGCTCCGCCGTGCAGCACGCCGCCCGCCGTGCACCGTTCGGGCGCCCAGGGGAGCCGGCCGGTGACCTCGCCGGGCTCGGCACGGTCGAGCTGGACGCCCGAGGCGACGGCGAACGGCATGGTGGCGAGCAGTTCTGCGGGCTGCGGCACGGCACCATCCTGACCGGGCGGGACACCGGCCGACAGGATGGGCGCGTGACCGACGAACGGATCGAGCCGCCGCTCACCGGTGGCGAGCGGGAGACCCTGCGCGCGTACCTCGACTGGCACCGGGCCACGCTCGCGCTCAAGTGCGACGGGCTGTCGGACGACGACCTGCGCCGGCGGTCGATGCCGCCGTCGACCCTGTC
>DASQTE010000447.1:0-36335 GCA_035642035.1 Blastococcus sp. | reverse complement strand
GCGGACGAACTCAACCGCCAGCTCATGGACAGCACGAAACCGGAAGCCGCCTACTTCGGGACCGCCAACGGCCGGCGCACCGGGTTCCTCGTGTTCGACATGGTCGACTCGGCGCAGATCCCGGTCATCGCCGAACCCCTGTTCCAGCGGATGGGCGCGACCGTGGAGTTCATCCCCGTCATGAACGCCGATGAGCTGCAGCGGGGCCTCGCTGCGGCGCTGCCGGCCGGCTGACGGCGTCGGCGTCGCCCCGTCAGGGCGTGCGCGACCCCACGGTCGACCCGGGGGTCTCGTGCGTCCGAGGGGCGGCGCGCCACCCGCGCATGCGCATGTGTCCTCCCGGCTGAGCGGGGCGCACGCTCGGCCGCCTGCCGGAGGTCAGGCTCGGATTATCCGTTGCTCGATGGCCTTGGCGACCGCGCCGGCGCGGCTCTCCACGGCGAGCTTGGAGTAGATGTGCGCGAGATGGGACTTGACGGTCGCCTCGCTGACGAGCAGCCGCCGGGCCATCTCCTTGTTGGCCAGGCCGTCGGCCAGCAGCCCGAGGATCTGCACCTCCCGTTCGGTGAGGGCGGGCTCGGGCGAGTTGACCCGGCGCACCAGCAGAGCGGCCACGTCGGAGGCGAGGACGGTCTCGCCGCGTGCCACAGCCCGGACGCCGCGGAACAGCTCGTCGGGCGGGGCGTCCTTGAGAAGGTAGCCGGAGGCGCCGGCGTCGAGGGCGGAACGGATGTCGGTCTCGGTGACGTAGGTGGTCAGCACCAGGACCTGTGGTGGCTCGGGGAGGCCGCGCAGCCGCGCGGTGGTGGCGGCTCCGCCCGGGCCCTCGCCGAGGTTCAGGTCCATCAGCACGACATCGGGCTGCGTGCGCCGCACCACGTCCTCCGCCTCGGCTGCGTCGCGCGCCTCACCGACGACCTCCAGGTCGGCCTGGCTCTCCACGAGAGCCCGTAGGCCGGCGCGCACCACGGGGTGGTCGTCGACGAGGACGAGGCGCAGGCCTGCCTCAGCGACGTCCATCGGAACCCCCGAGCGGGATGGTGAAGGCGAGCGCCGTGCCCTCGCCGGGCGCCGTCTCGACCGTCAGCGTGCCGCCGAACTGCTCGGCGCGCTCCCGGATGCCGGCGAGTCCCCGTCCGCGGGGGCCGGCCGCGGTCGCGCGGCGGGGGTCGAACCCGGATCCGTCGTCGCGGACGTCCAGGGAGACCACATCGGGCTGGTAGGTCAGGGACACCGTCGCCGTCCGGGCCGCGGCGTGCTCGACGACGTTGGCCAGGGCGCCGCGCGACGTCCGCAGGAGCGCGGTGGCCACCTCCGGCGAGACGTCGACCGGCGTGCCGTCGACGTGCACGTCGACCCGCACGCCGCTGCCGCGCACCACGCGCTCGCAGGTGCGGCGCAGCGTGGCGACCAGGGCCGGCCCGCTGCCCGTCGCGCCGAGCTCGGGCGGTGCCAGGTCACGCACCACGCGGCGCACCTCGTCGAGGCCGTCCCGGGCGGCCGAGGCCGCCTGGGTCACCTGGTCCCGCGCGGCGTCCGGTCGGCTGGTCCACGACTGCTCCGCGGCCTGCAGCAGCAGGTTGATGCTCGACAGCGCCTGCGCGACGCTGTCGTGGATCTCCCTGGACAGCCGCGCCCGCTCCGCCAGCACGCCCGCTCGGTGCTGGGCCTCGGCCAGGTTTCCCTGGGCCTCCTGGAGCTCGTCGAGGAGCTCCTGCCGGGACGCGGCCTCGCGTTCCAGTGCCCGGTACGCGACGACGGCCAGCCAGGCCACGGCGATCGGACCGGACACGACCGTGAGGTCCAGATCTCCCTGCATCACGGTCCAGGCCACGACGACGGTGGCGGTCATGAACGCGATCACGGCACCGGCCGCGGCGAAGGGCAGCACCCGCAGGGCCACGAAGGACAAGGGCACCGCGAGCCAGGCGAACGACGGCGCCAGCACGACCAGCACGAACCAGATCGCGACCAGCGCCAGGCACCAGGTCCACGGCCACGGTCCCGGCGTCCACCGGCCCGACCGCGGCCGGGCCGCGTAGCAGGCGAGCAGCACGGCGGCACCGCCCAGCACCGCGGGGGCCCGATCGCCGAAGCCGTGCCCATCCACGTAGCGGGCGGCGGACGCGAGGGTGAGGACGACGAGGACGACGTCCAGCCAGACGTCGAGCCGGCTGATGTCGGCGAGGATGCCGCGCACGCCGCGGCGGCGCTCGGGCATCGCGTCCATGACCCCTCGACGTTACGACCGTCAGCCGTCCTCCGGCATCATCCGTTCGGCTATCGCGATCACGACCGATCGGCCGATGACCGGCGCACTCCCGCCCGCGCACGGTGGAGCTCCCACCACACCTCGGGAGTTCATGTGCGTCGTCTGCTCGTTCCTGCCACCACCGTCCTCGCCCTCGCCCTGCCGGTGCTCGTGGCCACGTCGCCCGCTGCCGACGACCACGGCCGGCCGGCCACCTACGAGCTGAAGGGGGACGTCGGCGGCTCGAAGTTCGAGGGGATCGGCGTGGACCCCCGCGAGCGGACCTTCTACGTCAGCGAGGTCACCGGCGGGGAGATCCACCGCGGCGACGTCCGCACCGGCAGGACCGAGGAGTGGCTGCCCGAGGGCGCCGACGGCCGCACCACGGCCCGTGGCATCACCACCGACGAGAAGGGCCGCATCTACATCGCCGGAGGGCCGAACGGGCTGAGCAACGATCGGCCGGACCTGTGGGTCTACGACGCCGACGGCACCCTGCTGGCGGCGCTGCGCGTCGACGTCCCCGACGCCTTCCTCAACGACGTCACCATCGGCCCCGACGGCGCGGCCTACTTCACCAACTCCAACGCGCCACAGGTCTTCCGGGTGGCGCGGGAGCACGGCGACTGGCAGGCCAGCCGCTGGGCGGACGCCACCGGCACCATCCCGACGCAGATCGGTCCGAACCTGTTCAACCTCGGCGGGATCGTCGTCGCTCCCGATGGTGACGCGCTGATCGCGGCCCAGGGCACCACAGGCGACCTGTGGCGCTTCGACCTGCACTCCCGGCAGGTCACCGAGATCGACACCGGCGGCGCCGACCTGACCAACGCCGACGGACTCGTGCTGAAGGGCTCCAGACTGATCGTCATCCGCAACTTCGCCCGTGTGATCACCACGCTGCGGCTGGATCGGCACGCTCGCTCGGCCGAGGTGCTCGACGAGCGGCGCAGCGACCCCACCCGGGTCTTCACCACGGGCAAGGAGGCCCGCGGCAGGCTGCTCCTGGTAGACAGCAAGTTCGACGAGCCGGTCGCGGCACCGCCCTACCAGGTGGTCGCGGTCCCGCTGCACCGATGAGCGCCGCGCGCTGGGGGATCGGCGTCGTGCTGGCGCTGTCGGTGACGATGACGGCCTGCGGGCAGGAGTCGTCGCCGGAGGGCGCGACCGGGCGTCCGCCGAGCACGTCGGCGCCGGAGACCGCGGTTCCGGCGCCGACGTCCTCCGCCACGACGCCGGCTCCTCGGCCGCGCTCCGCCGAGGAGCAGCGCGCGCTCGACACCGCCCTCGTCGAGGCGGCCTGGGCGAACGACGTCCCGCGCGCCACGGACCTGATCGCTGCCGGGGCCGACGTCGACTTCGAGGACGAGACCCAGCAGAGCGCCTACCTGATCGCCGCCAGCGAGGGGTACCGCGAGCTGCTGGAGCTGACCCTGGCCTCGGGCGCCGATCTCGGCGCCCTGGACGGCTTCGACGGGACGGGGTTGATCCGGGCCGCCGAGCGCGGGCACGCCGACATCGTCGGCCGGCTGCTGCAGAGCGGGATCGCCGTCGACCACGTCAACCGCCCGGGCTTCACCGCCCTCCACGAGGCGATCATCTACGGGGACGGCAGCCAGCGGTACGTCGACACCGTGCGGCTGCTCGTGGCCAGGGGGGCCGACGTCACGCTGGCCCCGGAACGCGACGGCATCCCACCGATCCAGCACGCCCGGTCCCGGGGGCAGGACACCGTCGCCGCAACCCTGCAGGCCGCGATCGACGCCGGCCAGCCGGGGGACCCCGACCGTCTGCTGTTGGCTGCCGCGGCCTCCGGCGACGCGGACCAGGTCGTCGTCGCGCTGCGGGCCGGGGCCGCCATCGAGGTGCGCGACGAGCGCCGCCGCACGCCGCTCCTGCTGGCGGCGACCCATGACCGGGTGGATGTCGCCCGGCTGCTGGTCGCCCTCGGCGCCGACCCCGACGCGCTCGACGACCGCCACGACACACCGTGGCTGGTGACCGGCGTGACCGGCAGCGTGCCGATGCTCGAGGCCCTCCTGCCGGCCGGCCCGGACCTCACCATCCGCAACCGGTTCGGCGGCCTGTCGGTGATCCCCGCGGCCGAGCGGGGGCACGTCGACTACGTGCGCCGGGTCGTCCGGACAGGGATCGACGTCGACCACGTGAACGACCCTGGCTGGACCGCGCTGCTGGAGGCGGTCGTCTACGGCGACGGCTCCTGGCGCTACCAGGAGATCGTCCGGATCCTGCTGGCGGCGGGGGCGGACCCCGCGATCACGGATGCGGAGGGCCGGACGGCGTTGGAGCACGCCACCTCGCGGCAGCAGTTGGAGGTGGCGCTGATCCTGCGCGGCGGCTGACCCATCTGCGGCGGACGTCTACAGGATCAGGAGCTGTACCGCCTGGTCGTCTCCGCCGGATCGACGACCTCCCCGCAGGCCTGGCAGGTGACCTCCGGGATCAGGCGGTGCCCGCAGCCGTGCTCGAGGACCAGCGGAGGACCCTCCGTACCGGCGAGGTGCTCATCGCCCCATCGCAGCAGGGTCAGGATGACCGGGTAGAGGTCGCGGCCGGCAGCCGTGAGGTGGTACTCGAAGCGCTGCGGGTGGTCGCTGTACCGGTGGCGCTGGAGGATGCCGGCGTCGACCAGCGTGCGGAGCCGGGCTGTCAGCGTGTCCCGCGGTGCTCCGGTGCGGCGGACCATCTCGTCGAAGCGGCGGTTGCCGAGGAAGACCTCGCGCACGGCGAGCAGTGCCCACTTCTCGCCCACCACCTCGAGCGCGCGCGCGATGGAGCAGACGCGGGGTACCGCCGGTGCCGCCATGTGCACAGCCTAACGCGATGAGTCCAGAATCTGGACGGACCTGCTCCGGGCGGGCTACCGTGCGTCCAGAATCCGAACTGACTCTGGGGACGAACCATGGCTCTTGGCAAGAGGTCGCCCGCGTCCGTCGTCCCCGAGCCGAACGGGGGGACGGCGGCCGTGGTGGCGGTGCTGGCCATCGCGGTGTTCATGTCCAGTCTCGACCTGTTCATCGTCAACCTGGCGTTCCCCTCGATCGGCGAGGAGTTCGCCGGGGCGGAACTGGCCTCGCTGTCGTGGATCCTCAACGCGTACACGATCGTGTTCGCGGCGGTCCTGGTCCCCGCCGGGCGGTGGGCCGACCGGGTGGGGCGCCGGCGCGCCCTGGTCGTGGGGCTGGCCGTGTTCACCGGGGGGTCGCTGCTCTGCGGCCTGGCCCCGGGCGTGGGCTGGCTGGTGGCGGCCAGGACGGTGCAGGCGGTCGGGGCCGGCGTGATGGTGCCCGCGTCGCTGTCGCTGCTGCTGGCCGTCGTCCCGCAGGAACAGCGCGCACGAGCGCTCGGGTCCTGGTCGGCGCTCGGCGCCCTAGGTGCGGCCCTGGGACCGGTGATCGGTGGTGCCCTCGTCGAGATCGGCTGGCGCTGGGTCTTCTGGGTGAACCTGCCGGTGGGCGTGGGGGCGATCCTGCTGGCCCTGCGCCTGGTGCCCGAGAGCCGGGACGAGGCGCGGGGGAGTCGCCCCGATCTGCTCGGTGCGGTGTTCCTCGCGCTGGCGGTCGGCCTGGTCGCCGGGGCACTGGTGGAGGCGGCGGACTGGGGCTGGGCGTCGTCCGGCGTCCTCGGCCTGCTGCTGGCGGCAGCCCTGTGCGCGGGTGCGGTCGTGGTGCGCTCGTTCCGCCACCCGGCGCCGGTGCTGGAGCCCGGCCTGTTCCGGTCCCGGATGTTCTCCGGGGCCGGGGCGGCGTCGGTGCTGTACTACGCGGCCTTCGGCGCCTTCCTCCTCAACACCGTCGAGTTCCTCACGACGGTCTGGCGCTACACGCCGCTGGAGGCGGGGCTGGCCATCGCCCCGGGGCCGCTGATGGTGCTGCCGTTCGCGCGGCTGGTCGCGCCCCGGTTGATCCCGCTGCTGGGTGGGGTCGGGCGGGTCGCCGCGCTGGGCTGCGGGGTCGGCGCTGCCGGCCAGCTGCTGTGGCTGGCGCTGCTCCAGGTCGAGCCGGACTACCTGACCCACCTGCTGCCGGCGCAGCTGCTCGGCGGGGCAGGGGTGGGGCTGGCCATCCCCTCGCTGCTGGGAGCCGGCAGCGCCGGCCTGCCGGCCGCGAGCCTGGGTACCGGCAGCGGGATCCTGAACATGGCCCGGCAGGTCGGCACCGTGCTGGGCGTCGCTGCGCTCGTCGCGGCGCTGACGGTCCCCGGCCCGGACCCGCTCGCCGCGTTCCGGTACGGCATCGCCCTGACCATCGCCTTCTTCGTGGCTGCCGGGGTCGTGTGCGTCGCCGTCCTGAGCCGGCGCATCCGACCGGCGGTCGCTGTTGCCGCGACGCTCCCGCAGGCCCGACCGCAGGAGACGGCATGAGACCGCACGCAGGCGCACCCTCCGACGGCTGGGGCGAGCCGCGGTCGGGGACCGTCGGCTGAGGGGAGACCGGCCGGGTCACCAGTCCGCGACCCCGAGCCGCCCTGAGCAGCGAAGGAGGATCAGCTCGCCGCGACGTCGTCGTCTGGCGGGAGCTGAGTGCGGATGCGGTTCCCGGGCCGGTCCGCGATCGGTGGATCAGGCGTCGACGCGCGCCTGGGGCTCACGCGCGGTGGCGAAGGCCGGGTGCTGCGCGGCCAGTTCGCTGGCCTGTCCGAGCCCGGTCAGCGGGCTCCAGGGAAGGAACGCGTCGAGGTTCCGGCGGGCGACCTCGACGAGGTGAGTGGTCAAGCGAGACATAGTGCTGGCACCTCTTCTCCATGTGATCTGTCAGTGACATCGAGGCTAGCCACGCAGGCGCGGGCACTGTTCCATTCGCCGGCGTGAGGTCGCTTACGCCCCGTGGCATCGCGGCGGCCACGTCGAGCCGTCGAGACCGCACCGGACGTCGATTCAGACGGCGCGGCCGCGCCCCTCGCGCAGTAGCCGGAGGAGGCCGTTGGTGGAGGAGTCGGAGTCGTAGGCCGGCGACTCGTCGCTCTGGAGCTTGGGGGCGAGCTGCTGGGCGAGGACCTTGCCGAGCTCGACGCCCCACTGGTCGAACGAGTTGATGCCCCAGATCACGCCCTGGGTGAAGACACGGTGCTCGTAGGCAGCGACGAGCTGGCCGAGGACTCCCGGTGTGAGCTTCGGCGCCACGATGGCGTTGGAGGGACGGTTGCCCGCGAAGACCTTGTGCGGGACGACGGCGGGCGCGGTGCCGTCCGCGGCGACCTCCTCCTCCGTCCGCCCGAAGGCGAGGGCCGCCGGCTGGGCGAGGAAGTTCGCCAGGAACAGGTCGTGCATGCCGTCCAGGTCGTGGTTGGGCTGCGCGAAGGCGAGGAAGTCGACGGGGACGAGGTGCGTTCCCTGGTGCAGCAGCTGGTAGAAGGCGTGCTGACCGTTGGTGCCCGGTTCGCCCCAGACGATCTCGCCGGTGGCCACGTCGACCGGCTCGCCGTCCAGCGTCACCGACTTCCCGTTGGACTCCATGCACAACTGCTGGAGGTAGGCCGGGAAACGCGCCAGGTACTGGGAGTACGGGAGGACGGCCTGGGTCTGGGCGCCGAAGAAGTCGACGTACCAGAGCGAGACCAGGCCGAGCAGCGCCGGCAGGTTCTCCTCGTAGGGGGCCGTGCGGAAGTGCTCGTCGACGGTGTGGAACCCGTCGAGCATCTCGCGGAACCGCTCAGGCCCGATCGCGACCATGAGGGACAGGCCGACGGCCGACGCGTAGGAGTACCGACCGCCCACCCAGTCCCAGAAGCCGAACATGTTCACGGGGTCGATGCCGAACTCGGAGACCTTCTCCGCGTTCGTGGACACCGCGACGAAGTGCCTGGCCACGGCCGCCTCGTCGCCCAGCCCCTCGAGCAGCCAGCGGCGCGCCTCGGTCGCGTTGGTGAGGGTCTCCAGGGTCGTGAACGTCTTGGAGCAGACGATGAACAGCGTGCTGGCCGGTTCGAGGTCGCGGGTGGCCTCGGCGAGGTCGGTGGGGTCGATGTTGGACACGAACCGGAAGTCCAGGGACCGGTCGGCGTAGTCCCGCAACGCCGTGTACGCCATGGCGGGCCCCAGGTCGGAGCCGCCGATCCCGATGTTGACGACCGTTCTGATCCGCTCTCCCGTGTGCCCGGTCCACGATCCGTCGCGGACCCGGTCGGCGAAGTCGGCCATCCGGTCCAGCACCTCGTGCACGTCGTGGTGGACCTCCTGCTCGTCGACGAGGAGGTCGGCGCGGGCCGGGTCGCGCAGGGCCACGTGCAGCACGGCCCTGTCCTCGGTCGTGTTGATGTGCTCGCCGCGGAACATGGCCTCCGTGCGCTCCCTGAGACCGGCGCGCTCGGCCAGCGCCACGAGCAGCCCGATCGTCTCCGCGGTCAGCCGGTTCTTCGAGTAGTCCAGGTACAGGTCGCCGGCGCGGCACGTCAGCGTGCTCCCGCGGTCGGCGTCGGCGGCGAAGAGTTCCCGCAGATGCGCGTCCGCGAGGGTGCGGTGGTGGGCGGCCAGGGCCTTCCACTCCGGGGTCTCGCTGATCCTCATGCCACCTCCGGGATCCAGCCGCCGGCCCGGACCGGTCTGCGGGAGCTCACACGTCCCGGGCGGGCACGTGGGTGACCGGCAGGTGGAACCTGCGCTCCAGACGCCCGGGCAGGTCCTGGTGCAGCCAGCGGGACACCCGTGCGGGGAGCGTCGACACGATGATCTCGTCGAACTCGCCGGTGGTCGTGGCCTCCTCGACTGCCCGCAGGGGATCGGGGTCACCCACCGTGCCCTTCGCGCGCACCCCCGCGGCGGTCAGCTTCTTCACGACGGCGTCGAGCTTGGCCTGGGCCATTCTCCGGGCCTCCTCCGGCGGGGCCGGCAGGGCCGGGATGCCACCCATGACGGGCATGGGGATCGGCATGGCGTTCGACGCGAGGTCCTTCACCGGCGTCGCGGGCACGACGAGCCAGAACTCGGCGGGGCCGGCGGCCACGCGCTCACGGACGAGCTCCATGAGCTCGGCACTGTCGAGCGACTGGTTCGCCACGACGAGGTAGCGGTGCATGGATGCCTCCGGACGAACCGTTGGACGCGCGAACCGAGGCGACGCGACGATGTCGCTGGGCCGTCACCGGGCTGGGACCGACCCCGGGGCGGCGGCGGGAGGCGGATGGCCGCTTCGCCCACGTGGTGCTCCGGCGTCGGGCAGCAGGGGATCGACGGCGGAACCGTACCGCTCATCCCACGCCGTGAGAACGGATGCGGGGCCGGGCTCGGCAAGGGTCGAGGGGACGCCGGTTCCGACGACGTCTCGCCCTTTCCCGCAGCGCTCGCCGCGGGTGTAGGAACGCGCCCATGACCGAACCGGACCGCGCCCTCTTCCTCGTCGTCACCATCAAGCCCCGCAAGGACCGGCTGGCCGAGGCGGAGGCGCAGTTGCAGGAAATGCGTCGGCAGACACTCACCGAGCCCGGGTGCGTCTTCATGCATCTGGTGCAGCCGCAGGACGATCCGGACAACTGGGTGATGCTGGAGATGTTCCGATCCCGTGCCGCCTGGGACGAGCACATGCAGCAGCCCTACAACACCGAGGGCAACCGCATTCTCGAGGACCTGCTCCGCGAGCCGTCCGACCTGCGACTGATGGACGAGAAGTAGCGGCTGCACGGGCTCGACCGGGCCCGGTGCGGGCCTGGGTGGAATGTGTTCCGGCGGCCCGCTAGTCTCGCTGGGCGGGCTGTGGTCCAGATCACAGAGATCCTTCTTCCCCGCGTCGGCGAGGGGTGGATCCCATGGCCCGACCGTCCGCACTGCAGCAGCAGCCGAATGTCGGAGGACCGGCGAAGGCGGGGCTGGTCTATCCGGGTCTCGCAGTGCCGTTCATCCTGCTCATCGCCTGCTTCGCGGCCTGGGGGGCGGCGGCGAACCTCACGGACGTGCTCGTCGGCGTGTTCCGGCAGATCTTCACGATGTCGAACTTCCAGTCCGCACTCGTGCAGTTCGCCTACTACGGGGCGTATTTCGCCCTGGCCATCCCCGCGGCCCTGATCAACCGGCGGTACGGGTACAAGACCGGTGTCCTCACCGGCTTGGGGCTGGCCACCGTCGGCGGACTCCTCTTCATCCCGGCGAGCGAACTCCTCGCGTACGGGTACTTCCTCATCGCGCTGTTCGTGCTCGCGGCAGGGCTCTCGATCCTGGAGACGTCGGCCAATCCCTTCGTGATCGCGATGGGCCCCGAGATCAGCGCCACCCAGCGGCTGAACCTCGCGCAGGCGTTCAACCCCGTCGGCGCGAACATCGGCGTCCTGCTGGGGGCCGTCCTCATCCTGCCCCGCATCACGTCGGAGGAGGACAAGGCGTCCATGACGGCGCAGGAGCTGGAGCGGGCCCAGGAGCAGGATCTGTCCCTGGTGCTCGGGCCCTACCTCGGAATCGCCTTCGCGCTGCTGCTCATCTGGCTGCTCATCGCGTTCCGGAAGATCAACACCCCCGACGAGCACGCCCACTTCGGGCTGGAGCAGCAGTCGGGCGGGGCGCTGAGCCGCCTCTGGCACAACCGGCACTACCGCTTCGGGGTGGTCGCCCAGTTCCTCAACGTCGGTGCGCAGGTGTGCGCGTGGTCGTTCACCATCCAGTACGCCTTGGACGTGGTGGGCGTCTCCGCCGACAGTGCAGGGTGGTACCTGCAGGCGAGCCTCATCGTCTTCCTCGTCGCGCGCTTCGTCATGACGTATCTGCTGGGCATCATCCGGCCGACGAAACTGCTCTTCGCCATGGCGGCGCTCGGTGTGGTGCTCTCCCTGGTGGCCGTCTTCTCGCCGAACATGCTCGGCCTTCTCGCCGTCGTCGGCATCTCGCTGTCCCTGTCCTTGATGTTCCCGACGATCTACGGGGTGGCGCTGCAAGGGCTGGGCCCGGACACCAAGTTCGGTGCCGCGGGGCTGGTCATGGCCATCCTCGGAGGAGCGCTGCTGCCGCCGGTCCAGGGCTTGATCATGGACAGTGCGGACACGAACATCGGTTTCCTCGTCCCGGCGATCTGCCTCGCGATCGTGGCGGCCTACGCGCTGTTCGATCTCCGATCGTCCCGGCACGGTGGACCCCTCGTGGCCGAGGGCGCGCACTGACCGGGAGGCGATCTCACCCGTCGGCTCGGGTCTCGGCACACCGTTCTCGTCGATTGGAGCAGGCGGATGTTCGTGGTGGTCGGGGAAGCGCTCGTGGACCTGGTGGGGCAACGGGGCAGCCGGACGCTGGTCGCGCACCCGGGAGGCAGTCCGGCCAACGTCGCCCTCGGACTCGCCCGGCTCGGCGATCCCGTCACGCTCATCACGCGCCTCGGACGGGACGGCTTCGGGGAGATGGTCTCCGCGCACCTCAGGGCAAGTGGCGTCCGGGTCGACGCCGGGCCCGATGCCGGCGTCAAGACGAGCCTGGCCGTTGCCAGCCTCGCCGCCGGGGCGGCCACCTACGACTTCCGCATCGAGTGGGACATCGGTGACCTGGCGCCCCTCCCGGTCGAGACCCGGTGCGTCCACACCGGCTCGTTGGCGACCGCCCTGGCGCCCGGTGCGGCCCAGGTGACGAACCTCCTGGAACGTGAGCGCGAGCGTGGGAGGGTGACCATCTCCTACGACCCCAACGTGCGTCCTGCCCTCCTCGGGTCCCCCGAGGAAGCGAGGCCCGGGATCGAGCACCTCGTGTCGCTGTCGGACGTCGTCAAGGTCAGCGACGAGGACCTGCACTGGCTGTACCCCGACCGCCGGGACCAGGACGTGGCGAGGGACTGGCTGGCGCTGGGTGCGCCGGTCGTCGTCGTGACCCGCGGCGGGGAAGGGGTCTTCGCAGTCACCGCCCACCTGGAGCTGGACCGGCCCGCGACCCCGATCGACCTCGTGGACACCGTCGGTGCGGGTGACTCCTTCACCTCAGGACTCCTGGACGGGCTGCGGCGTGCGGATCTGGTCGGTGGTGAGCGCAGGGAGGCACTCGCGAGGATCGACGAGTCGAGCTTGCTCAGCGTCCTGGACGAGGCCAGCCTCATCGCGTCGATCACCTGCTCACGTCCGGGTGCCGATCCGCCGACCTGGGCGGAGGTGGAGACCGCCCGCACAGGTCCGCCGTCGCCACAGCAGTCCGTTCCGCGCTGACCACGCCGAGCGGTCCTGCCGCTGGTCGGTCCGGTCAGCCGGCGCGCACGGATCTGTACACCTCCACCGTGCGCTCGGCGATCGTCGCCCACGAGAAGTGGTCGACCGCGCGGCGGCGCCCGGCCTCTCCCATGGCCGCCGCGCGGGACGGGTCCTCGAGCACCTGCGTGATGGCCGCGGCGAGGTCGCCGGTGAACCGGGCGGGGTCCACGGGTGTGCCACTGCCGTCCGGCACCTGTTCGATCGGCACGAGCAGTCCCGTCTCGCCGTCGGCCACGACCTCGGGGATGCCACCGGTGGCCGTGGCGACGACGGCGGCGCGACAGGCCATGGCCTCGAGGTTGACGATGCCCATCGGCTCGTAGATCGACGGGCAGACGAAGACGGTCGTGTGGCTGAGGACCTGGATGACCTCGGGCTTGGGCAGCATGTCCGCGACCCACACGACGCCGTTGCGCATCCCGCGCAGATCCTCGACCAGGGCTGTCACCTCGGCGCTGATCTCCGGGGTGTCGGGTGCGCCGGCGAGCAGTACGAGCTGCGCGTCCGGCGGCAGGTCCCGAGCCGCCCGGAGCAGGTAGGGCAGCCCCTTCTGGCGGGTGATCCGGCCGACGAAGACCACGCTGGGCCGGTCCGGGTCGATGCCCAGGCGGGACAGGACGTCGGTGCTCTCGTCCGGTGCGTACTCCGTCGTGTCGATGCCGTTGTGCACCACCGTGACCCGGCCGGGGTCGACTCCTGGGTAGGCAGCGAGGACGTCGCGGCGCATTCCGGCCGACACCGCGATCACGGCGTCGGCAGCCTCCAGCGCCGTGCGCTCCGCCCAGGAGGACAGCGCGTAGCCACCGCCGAGCTGCTCGGCCTTCCAGGGCCGCAGCGGTTCGAGGCTGTGGGTGGACACGACGTGTGGCACTCCGTGCAGCAGCTTTGCCACGTGACCGGCCAGGTTCGCGTACCAGGTGTGGCTGTGCACGACGTCGGTGCCCGCGCAGCCCGCCGCCATCTCCAGGTCCACGCCGAAGGTGCGCAGTGCCGGATTGGCACCCTCGAGCCCGGCCGGATCGGCGTAGGCCGTGACTCCGGCCTCGTCCCGCGCCCCGCCGAAGCAGTGGACGCGCACGTCGACGTGGGGGCGCAGTTCTCGGGCCAGGTACTCCACGTGCACCCCCGCCCCGCCGTACACCTCCGGTGGGTACTCGCGGGTCAGTAGGTCGACCCGGAGGCCGTCGCCGGTGGTCGGGGGAGCGGCACCAGCCGGTGTGTCCTGCGTCACACGCCGACCATAGGGCCGTCCGCCGCCGACGACCCTGGTTGCCGGCGCGGATGAGGGCTACGTTCCGCGCTCGTGGCGACTGACGTGCTCGCGATGGTGCTGGCCGGTGGCGAGGGCAAGCGGCTGATGCCGTTGACTGCCGACCGTGCCAAGCCTGCGGTGCCGTTCGGCGGCATGTACCGCATGATCGACTTCGTCCTGTCCAACCTGGTCAACGGCGGCTACCTCAAGCTGGTGGTGCTGACCCAGTACAAGAGCCACTCCCTGGACCGGCACATCAGCAAGACCTGGCGGCTGTCGACGCTGCTGGGCAACTACGTCGCCCCGGTGCCGGCGCAGCAGCGGCTGGGCCCGCGCTGGTTCGCGGGATCGGCGGACGCGATCCACCAGAGCATGAACCTCATCAGTGACGAGCGTCCGGCGTACGTCGTCGTCTTCGGCGCCGACAACATCTACCGGATGGACCCGCGGCAGATGGTCGCCCAGCACATCGAATCCGGCGCCGGCGTGACCGTCGCCGCCATACGCCAGCCCCTGTCGATGGCCGACCAGTTCGGCGTGATCGAGGTCGACGAGGGCGGCCGGAGGATCTCGGCGTTCCGGGAGAAGCCCACCGACGCCCACGGCCTGCCGGACGCCCCGCACGAGGTGTTCGCGTCCATGGGCAACTACGTGTTCACGACGAGCGCGCTCGTCGACGTCCTGACCCGCGACGCGGAGGATCCGGACAGCAAGCACGACATGGGCGGGAGCATCGTGCCGATGCTCGTGGAGCGCGGCGAAGCGGGCGTGTACGACTTCCGGGACAACGACGTGGCGGGCCAGCGGGAGACCGAACGGGGCTACTGGCGGGACGTCGGAACCCTGGACAGCTTCTACGACGCCCACATGGACCTGATCTCGGTGGATCCCGAGTTCAGCCTGTACAACCCCCAGTGGCCGATCCTGACCAGTCAGGACCCGTGGCCGCCGGCGCGGTCGGTCCACGGCTCGGCCGGCCGCGTCGGAATGGCGACCGAGTCCCTGCTCTCGCCGGGGTCCGTCGTCTCTGGCTCCACCGTGAACCGGTCCGTGCTGTCCCCGGGAGCGCACGTGCACTCCTGGGCCCAGGTCGACTCCTCGGTGCTCATGCAGGGCGTGCAGGTCGGGCGGAACGCGGTGGTGCGCAACGCCATCCTCGACAAGGACGTCGTCGTCCCCGAGGGCGCGAGGGTCGGTGTCGACATCGACCGCGACCGCGAGCTGTACACCGTGTCCGACAACGGGATCGTCGTCATCGGCAAGGGCCAGTCGGTCGTGCCCTGAGCTACCGGCGGCATGAGTGACCGGCCCTCTGGACCGTCGGCCGATCTCGCGCGACACCGGGAACCGAGCGCATCCCAGGAGGTCCGGAATGGCAATCTCCGAGCGGGCCGGCCGGCGTGCGGGTCCGGAGGACCTGGTCGACGTCGCGCGACTGGTGACGGCCTACTACACCGAACATCCCGATCCGGGCGACCCCGGGCAGCGGGTGAGCTTCGGGACCTCCGGGCACCGCGGCTCATCCCTGCACGCCGCCTTCAACGACGACCACATCGCCGCCACCACCCAGGCGATCTGTGACTTCCGGCGACAGGCGGGTACGGACGGCCCGCTCTTCCTCGCCAAGGACACCCATGCGCTCTCCGAGCCGGCATGGGCGAGCGCGCTGGAGGTGCTGGCCGGCAACGGGGTCCAGGTCCTCGTCGACAGCCGGGACGCCTACACACCCACCCCGGCGCTGTCGCACGCCGTGCTCGCCCACAACCGCGGGCGGACCGGCGCGCTGGCCGACGGCATCGTCATCACGCCGTCGCACAACCCGCCGGCCGACGGAGGGTTCAAGTACAACCCGCCGGACGGTGGACCGGCAGGGAGCGACATCACGTCGGCCGTCCAGGACGCCGCCAACGAGCACCTCCGCGAGGGGCTGCGGGACGTGCGCCGGATACCTCTGGGCCGGGCGCGTGCGGCGGAGACGACCGGCACCTACGACTTCCTCGCCGGCTACGTCGACGACCTGCCCGCGGCTCTCGACCTGGACGCCGTGCGGGCTGCCGGCGTGCGCATCGGCGCCGACCCGCTCGGTGGGGCGAGCGTGCACTACTGGGGGGAGATCGCGGACCGGCACCGCCTCGACCTGACGGTGGTCAACCCGCTCGTCGACCCGACGTGGCGGTTCATGACCCTGGACTGGGACGGCAAGATCCGCATGGACTGCAGTTCGCCCTACGCCATGGCGTCGCTGATCGAGCGCCGGACCGAGTTCCAGGTGTCGACCGGCAACGACGCCGACGCGGACCGGCACGGCATCGTGACCCCCGAATCCGGGCTGCTGGCGCCCAACGCCTACCTCAGCGTCGCGATCGAGTACCTGTTCGGTCATCGGGAGGGTTGGCCGCCGGCCGCAGCGGTCGGCAAGACGCTCGTGAGCTCGTCCATGATCGATCGCGTGGCCGCCGCTCTGTCGCGCACGCTGCTCGAGGTCCCCGTGGGCTTCAAGTGGTTCGTACCAGGGCTCCTCGACGGGTCTGTCGCCTTCGGCGGTGAGGAGTCGGCAGGGGCGTCGTTCCTGCGCAGGGACGGCAGCACCTGGACGACGGACAAGGACGGACTGCTGCTGTGCCTCCTGGCCGCCGAGATCACCGCGGTGACGGGCAGCTCGCCAGGGGAGCTCTACCGACGCCTCACCGACCGCTTCGGGGAGCCGGCCTACGCACGCATCGACGCGCCCGCGGATCGGGAGCAGAAGGCGGTACTCGGGAAGTTGTCGCCGGAGCAGGTGACGGCGACCGAGCTCGCGGGGGAGCCCATCACCGCGAGGATGACCAGCGCGCCGGGCAACGGAGCAGCGCTGGGCGGGCTCAAGGTGACCACGGAGTCGGGCTGGTTCGCCGCGAGGCCGTCCGGCACCGAGGACGTCTACAAGATCTACGCGGAGAGCTTCGCCGGGCCCGGGCACCTGGAGAGGATCCAGATGGAGGCGCAGGACATCGTGTCGTCGGCGATCGGCGGTTGACCCCCGCGTCTCCATCTGACGACGGGCCGGGCGCAGTTCCCGGCAACCGGACGGCGCGGGCCCACGCGCGAGCAACTCGCACGCCGACGGCTCGAGGTCAGCGGCGAGTGCCCGGCGAGCCGGCCACCTCACACACCCGCCTCGCACGGGACGGTGCCGCGCGCCACGGCATCGACGAGGCGCTGGTGGTCCTGCTCGGTCTGGTCGGCGTACACGCGGGCGAACGCGCACAGGGCGCGGTCCACCTTGTCGGACCTGCCCATGTAGCCGGCGATCATCGAGGCGCCGCTGGTGCGTGCGTGCCCCTTGGCCAGCAGCTGGCCGCAGATCCCCGCGTAGTCGGCGAGAGAGTGGGGGTCGATCGCGTCCAGTGGGACGCTGCCCTTCATGTTGCGGAACTGGCGCACGTAGAACTGCCGCCCTCCCACGCTCGCCCAGCCGAGCAGGGGGTCGCTCACGGTCTGCAGTGCCTGCTGGTACTCCACGACCCGCTCGCCCTGGTGAGCGTGCCACGCGGAGTCGCCGTGGACGAAGGGGGCGACGACCGAACGCCGTGCCTGCTTGAGCTGGAGGAACAGCACATCCTCCGGGTCGGATCCCTCGCACAGAACGACGTACGCCCGCAGTCCGACGCTGCCCACGCCGACCACCTTGTGGGCGATGTCGACGATCGTGTAGCCGCCGAGGATCCGGCGCCAGTGCGGGGCGAGCGTCGCCAGGTAGCCGTCCAGGGCCTCGGCCAGCTCGTCCGCTTCGGCAGGGCCCACCCGGGTGATCAGCGGTGGCTCCTCGACGATGCGCCGGCGACCTTCGTGCTGCTCGGTGAAGCGGGGAAGCGCCCGGTCGCTCGTCCGGGACCGTGCCCTCTTCGCGGCCCGGTCCAACTCCTGGCGCAGTGCCTTGTCGGACGCTGCCGACTGGAGCCGGTCGAGATCCAGCCGCTGGAACGAGCGCCAGAGCAGCGGTTGGTCCGACAGCTCCCAGAGCTGGCTGCGGTACGAGGCCACGCAGGAGATCGCTGCGTCGGCGCAGGAGTCCTCGCTCATGGCGTTCTGCCGTCCGGCGACCCAGACGCTCGCGACGAGGCGGCGCAGATCCCACTCCCAGCTACCTGGGTGAGCCTCGTCGAAGTCGTTGAGATCGAGCACGAGCTCCCGCTCGGGGCTGCCGTAGAAGCCGATGTTGCCCACGTGGGCGTCGCCACAGATGATCGGGGTGATGCCGGTGGCCGGCAGCCTGGCGAAGTCCTCGGCCATCACCACGGCGGCGCCGCGCAAGAACCCGTACGGAGAGGCGATCATGCGCCCGATCCGCACCGGCACGAGCCAGCTGATCCGGCCGTCATGCGATTCCTCGAGCAGGTCCAGGACGTCGCGCCGGTCGGCCGCGGGGCTCCACTGCGACAGCGACGATCGTGGCACCTGCTGCCGAAGGCTGCGGCCGAGGGCATACCGCTCCGCGCGGGGTGTGCTCCGCGTGCGCAAGGAGCCGTAGGGCCGGCCGTCGGCGGTGGCCAGCACCGTCGGGGCGGGTGCATGCGGCGGGAGGTGTGCCATCTCGATCCTCCTGCGGCCTCGTGCGCTCGCTGCCGATCCTGGCACGGCCGGCGTCGAGCGACGTCGCCCCGCGACGTCAGGGCTCAGGTCACCGGGTATCGGCGGGGCTGCTCCGCGGGGAAGCCCCGACCGGCGGGTAGCGGCTGCTGCGGTCAGTGGCCTGCGCTCGCGTCAGCGCCTCTGGCACGGGAAGGAGGCACAGGCGGCGGGGTCGGCTCCACCGCCGGCGTCGAGGCCGTCACCCCCGCTGCGGCCGCCAGTGCGTCGATCTCGTCGAGGATGTCGCCGAGGAGCACGTCGACGTCCGGCAGGAGCTCCGCGCACGAGACCAGGCCCCAGTCGAGGCGGTCGAGGTAGCTCTGCACGGTGATGTTGAGGCCCTGGCCCTCGATGATGGTCGAGACCGGGTAGTAGTGCTCGAGCCGGGCACCGGCGGCGTAGAGCGGCGTGCGCGGACCCGGGACGTTGGAGATGACCAGATTGCCCGGCGTCAGCCGCGACCCGAGGCGGAGCCGGGCGCTCAGCCGCATCGCCCGCGCGAACACCGCCGGCGGCGGGAACTCGGCGAAGTCGGTGAGCCGCTCAGCGGGGAGCGCCGAGAAGATCTCCTTGCTGCTGGACATCGAGTCGTGCACGCGCCGGACGCGCCGGACGGGATCAGGCTCGTCGGTCGGCAGCACGGCCGAGAGCATCGACACCCGGTTGGTCCAGCGCTCGGTCTCCTCCCCGGTCCGCACCGAGACGGGGACGAGGGCCACGAGCGGGTCCGCCGGCAGCGCCTCACGGCGCTCGAGGAAGGTGCGCAGCCCGCCGGCGCACGCGGCCATGACCACGTCGTTGAGAGTGACGCCCAGCGCCGACTTCACCTGCTTGACCACGTCGAGCGACGTCGAGCGGATGGCCAGCTTGCGGTGCGGGGTGATCGGCCCGTTGAAGGGCGTGCGCGGTGGCCGGACGCTGGGCACGGAGGGCGGCTCGTCGGGCTCCTCGGGACGGTGTCGTCCCAGGTTGAGGACGGTGCCGAGAGGTCCCCGCAGGCTCCGGCGCATGTCGTTCGCGGTCCGGACGAGCACGGGATTGCGTGTCGCGCGGCCGATCTCCCTGGCGCTCCAGGCCGCGAGCAGGAGCCCGCGCCCCGGCTTCCGGGCGAGGCCGAGCGCGCCGCGGGCCAGCATCTCCAGATCGCCCGGCGGGCGCTCCGGCGTCCACTGGTCGGCCTCGGGCGACACGGCGCCGCCCTCGGGACTGTCGTCGAGCATCAGCGTCATCAGCTCGACACCGGACGCCCCGTCGATGGTGGCGTGGTGGACGATCGTCAGGACGGCGAAACGGCGGTCGGGCAGGCCCTCGATGACGTACGACAGCCACAGCGGCTTGCGCCGGTCCAGGGGGCGGGAGACCAGACGGCCGACGAGCGCCGCGAGCTGGTCGTCGCTGCCCGGCGGCGGGACGGCGGTGTGGCGCACGTGGAAGTCGAGGTCGAACGACGGGTCCTCGATCCAGTACGGGTGGTCCAGGCCGAGAGGGACCTCGGCCAGGCGCCGACGCAGTGGCTCGAGGAGGGGCAGCCGCTGCTGGAGCTGCGTCCGCCACGCGTCGTAGGGCCGGTAGTCGGGGACGTCCGGGCGGGTGTAGATCGACAGGCTCGACACGTGGCCGAACTGCGCGGACGTCTCCAGATGGAGGAACGTCGCGTCCAGACCTGACAGCTGCTTCATCGCCCTGGCCTCCCTGCGATGTGCACAATGTGTCAGGCGTCACACTCTCATGTGCGGGAGTCGTGCGGTTCGGCGGCTGGGACGGGTATGGACGTGGCCGCTCGGGTCATGACGGAGGCGAGGAACGACATGCGTACAGCGGCGCCGGCACGGCGGACACCTGTCGAGGGGGCTCCCCCGTGGATCGGGGCCTCCCCGGGGGCGGCTCTGCTCGCCCTGCAGCGGCCGTGGGTCGAGGCGTCCGAGCTGTTGCGGTCCACCGTGTGGCGCGGCCACGGCGTGCCGGACGGCGGCGGGCTGCCGGTCCTGCTGGTGCCGGGCTTCCTCGCGGGGGACCCGTCGCTGTCGATGATGAAGCGATGGCTGCGCGCCCGTGGCTACCGCCCGTGCACCTCGCAGATCCGCTTCAACGTCGACTGCACGCGGCAGGCTGTCGAGCGCCTGGAACGCCGGCTGGTCGAGTTCACCGACCGGGCGGGGCGCCCTGCGGCGATCGTCGGGCAGAGCCGCGGCGGGCTGTTCGCCAAGATCATGGCCGTGCGGCAGCCCGACCGCGTCGCGGGGATCGTCACCCTGGGCAGCCCGAACGTCGACCACATGGCGATCAACCCGCTGGTCGCCCAGCAGGTGCGCTTCGTCGCCGCACTCGGCACGGCCGGTGTGCCCGGGATGTTCCAGGACGACTGCCTGCAGGGTCAGTGCGCCGAGGAGCTCGCCGAGTGGCTGGACCGGCCGTTCCCCACGGACATGCCGTACGTCTCGGTCTACTCGCGCAGCGACTGGGTGGTCGACTGGCACGCGTGCGTCGACCCGGATGCCGACAACGTCGAGATCGACTCCAGCCACGTCGGGATGAGCGTCCACCCGCAGGTCTACCGGCTGCTCGGTGAGCGGCTGGCCGCCCTGGCCGGACGGACGGCGTCGCGACCGGGCGAACCTGGCTCCGGACGGGTCGGCTGAACGGACCCGGCCGGGTGCACGGCTGGAGAGGCGTCGCGGGCCGGGCGGTCCCTATCCCTCGGTCGGGCGCCGCCCGGCGGCCACCACCTCGCTGAGCGTCCCGTCGTCCCGGGTGACCCGGGCAAGGCCGTCGTCGGTGCGGACGAGCGGGCGCTGGATGAGCTCCGGGTTCCCGGCCAGCATCCGGGTCCACGCGTCGGCGTCCCTGGCCATGTCCCGCAGCCCGAGCTCGTCGCGCGCCATGCGGCACTTCGAGCAGGACGGGTTTAACCAGACGTCCACCGTAGGACGCCGGACCCGATGCGACGGGGGCCGGCCGGAGCCGCCACCCAGCGCGCTGCGCCGCTAGTTTCGGATCATGACGACCGACGACGATGCGGCGGTGCTGCGGCGCGCACTGGACCAGCTGGCCGGTCTGCTGGACGACGTCCCCGGCGGAGCACTCGGGGATCCGACACCGTGCCCGCAGTGGCGCGTCCAGGACCTGGTCGACCACATCGTCGCCGCCCCGTCCCGGTTCGCTGCCATGGCCCGTGGCCGGGCGGTCGACTGGTCGGCGACCCCCTCGGCCGGTCACGACCCGGCCGCCCGGTTCCGCGCACATGCGGACGACCTCCTGCACGCCGTGGCCGGCGACGGGGCCCTCGGTTCCCCCGTCTCCCTCGACTGGCAGTGCGCCGAGCTCGCCGTGCACACCTGGGACCTCGCCACCGCCATCGGACGGCCGATCGGCGACCTCGACGCCGAGGTCGCCGAGCGCGGCCTGGCCTTCATGCGCGCCGGCCTCACCGACGACAACCGGGGCCCGGCATTCGGACCCGAGCAGCCGGCGCCCGAGGGAGCCGACGCCTATCGACGGATCGCCGCATTCGCCGGCCGGTCGGTCTGACGCCTCTCCCTGACGGTCCGACGGTGCGCCCTTCACGAGCTCGCCCGGCGAGGCAGAGCAGCCCCGGCCCACGGGCGCTCATCGCGATCCTGGTGCTGGCCGCGGGCGTGGCCCAGGGCTTCGGGCGCTTCGGGTACGCACTCCTGCTGCCCGCCGTCAACGCCGACCTCGTGCACTCCTACGCCGTCGCGGGACTGCTCGGCACCCTGAACCTCACCGCGTACCTCGGCGGGACGCTGCTCGTCAGCCTCACCGCCGGGCGGCTGGCACCAGCCATGTCGGTGCGCCTGGGCCTGCTGCTCACCACGGCCGGGGTGTCGGTCCTGGCGCTGGCGCCGTCCGTGCCGGTCCTGGTCGTGGGGATGGTCCTGGCCGGGTTCGGCGGGGCGATGATCTGGGTGCCGGCTCCGGGGATCGCCGGATCCGCCGTCCACGTCTCCCGGCGCGGCCTCGCGATCGGCCTGACCGGCAGCGGCGTGGGGTTGGGGGTGATCGCGAGCAGCGGTCTGACCGCCGCGGTGCACGCCGTCGCCGGTTCCGGGGCGTGGCGCCAGGTGTGGGCGATCGAGGCGGTGCTGTCCGCGCTCGTCGCGGTGGCCGCCGCGCGATGGCTCCGCCCCAAGGTCCTCCCGGTCCCCGGCCCCGTGCGCATCTCCGCGCTGCGCGCGGTGCCCGGCTGGATCGGCTCGACACTGTCCTACGGCGGGTACGGGCTCGCCATCGCCATCTACATGACCTTCCTGGTCGCCGCGTACGAGGACGACGCCGGCTTCGGCTCCGGGCACGCCTCCGGGGTGTTCGCCCTCACCGGGGTGTGCATCACCGCCGGCGGGATCCTGCTCGGCCGGTGGTCCGACTCGGTCGGACGGCGGGCGGCGATGACGTGGGCCTACATCGGCATGACCGTGGCGATCCTGCTGGTCCCGGTCGGGGCCGAGCCCTGGGCGGCGTCCTCCGCCGTGCTGTTCGGCCTCGCGATGTCGGGAGCGCCGGCGGTGCTCGCTGCCCACCTGGCCGACTGGCTGGACCCACGCCGGTTCGCCGCGGCGTTCGGGGCGGTCACCCTGGTCTTCGGGCTGGCCCAGTTGGTCGGCCCTCAGCTGGGCGGGTGGATCGCCGACCGCACCGGCAGCTTCTCGCCGGCGTTCCTGCTCGCCGCCGCGGCCTCGTTCGGGGCTGCGTGTGCGGCCGCGACGCTGCCGCGGCGCGGTGCCGCCGCCGCATCCCGGAGGCCGGTGCCCGAGGCACCCTGACCCGGTGCTCGGAGGCCGCCCGCGGAGCACCACTGGTGCTCGGGACCTGGCGGTACCGTCCCGATGTGGCGGCACTGGTCATCATCGTCGTGGTGGTGGCAGGTGCGCTCGGACTGCTGGCGCAGCGCCGCCTCGCCCGACGCGTCGTCACCGAGAGCCAGGACTCCGCCGAGGGCATCCCGCTGACCGACCTGCTGGCCCCCGTGCGCATCCTCGTCGCGCTCGTGCTGGCGTTCGTGCTCGTCCAGACGTTCTCCTCCTACGAGGACGCCAGCGACGCCGCCAACGACGAGGCCAGCGCCGTGTCGACGGAAGCCGTAGCGGCGGCGCTCCTCCCGGCGCCGACCGGGCCCCAGCTCGTCGGCCTGCTGCGCTGCTATGCCCGCGCCGTGGCCGGGCCGGGGTGGGCTTCGCTCGAGGTGAGCCGCCAGACGTCCTCGATCTCCAGTGACGCCGATGCGCGGGTCGCGGCCGCGGTCGCCCAGGCCCAGCAGACCGGCATCAGCGAGACGCTGATGGCCGGGGTCGTGGCCGCCGAGCGTGCCCGCGCCGCAGAGCGGCGGGTCCGTCTCGCCGAGGCCGCGCCATCAGTTCCGGCCATCGTGACGGCACTCTTGATCGGCTGCGTCGCCATCACCGTCGCCTCCACGGCCGCGTTCGCCGGCCGCCGCATCCGCCGGAGCCTGCGTTGGACCCTTCTGGGCCTCACCACGCTCATATTCACGGCGTCGCTGCTGGTGATCCTCGATCTCGATCGCCCCTTCGGCGGCGTGGCGAGGATCGAGCCGACGGCCATGCGCGCCGTGGAGGAGCAGATCGGCGCCACGGCCTTCGGCGCCGACCCTCCGTGCGACCTGTCCGGTGCCCCGCTCGCCGGTGACTGAACTGGTGAATGCGGCCGGGGCCAGGGTGCAGGCCCGGGCCTAGGCGTGGTCGGCGACCCCGGCCACGCCCTCCTCCTTGGCGCAGTGGGCGCAGCAGAAGAACCGGCCATCGCCCTGCACCCCGTGCCCGATGACCGTGCAGCCGCAGTGCTCGCAGCGCGGTGCCATCCGATGGATCGCACACTCGAAGCTGTCGAACACGTGCACCGCGCCGGCCGCATGGACCTCGAAGCTCATCTCGTAGTCGTTGCCGCAGACCTCGCACTGCGCCATGACCCGGCTCCTCCCGATCCGACCGCTGGTGCTGCCCACGCTGATCCGGGACGCGGGACCTGGCAAGCCGGAACCCCTCCGGTGCAGCGGGCGGGGGCGGCCAGCTGCAGAGGCGGTACGGTGCGCCCTCGACCGGCTGGCCGTTCGACGGAGCCAGGTCATGACCTGCGAGCGGCGGATTCGACGGTGATCGGTTGGCGCACGACATGTCGGTGAACACCCCCGGCCGGAGGCCTCCGCGGTTGCTGGGGATCTTCGCCCATCCGGACGACGAGACCGTCTGTGCCGGCGGCACTCTCGCCAGATACGCGAGCGCCGGCGCCGAGATCAGCGTGGTCTCGTTCACCAAGGGCGGAGCCGGCCAGATCAGGGACGCCGGCGCGGCGACCCGGGCCACCCTGACAGCGGTTCGGGAGCGGGAACTGAACGCGGCAGGGAAGGAGCTCGGGCTCACCCGGACGCGGTGTCTCGACCATCCGGACGGCGGCCTCTCCGAGCTCGCCGACAGCATGCTGCTCGAGCAGGCGAAGGAACTGGTCCGCGAGTTCGATCCCGACGTCGTGATCACGTTCGGGCCCGACGGGTTCTCGGGTCACCCCGACCACGTGGCCGTCGGAGCAGCGGTCACCGCGGCCTGCTTCGAGCTGCGATCCGCTCCCTCGATCCGGCTCTTCCACTGCCACCTGCCGCGAAGCAGGATGCTGCTGCGCGACCGCCTGGCCGAGTGGGTCGTCGAGCTGACGACCCGCTTCAAGGGCACCAAGGACTTCGTCCGCGCGCTGTCGGTCTTCTCGCGCGAGACGACGGCGCTGGGATACGCGGCCGACTTCGTCAGCGTCGAGTGGTTCCCGTCCGGCTCCTACCTCATCGAGCAGGGTGAGGAGGCGACGGTGATGCACTTCCTGCTGTCCGGCCACGTCGAGATCCGGCGAGAGGGCGAGGACGGCCGCGTGCGCGTGGTCGACCGGTCGGGACCGGGGGAGTTCATCGGGGAACAAGGCATCGCCACCGGCCGGCCACGCAACGCGCACGTGGTGGCCCTGGACGACGTCACGAGCCTCACCTTCCTGGCTGCCGAACCGCTCTCCGTCGACCGGCATCGCGAGCAGGCCGTTCCCCTGCGGACCAGATCGCTCCCGTCAGGAGATCAGATCGACGCCAGGGTGAGCACGTGCATCGACGTCTCGGACTTCGTCGGCCACAAGATCCGCGCGACGGCCGCCCATCGCTCCCAATACCCGATCGATCCGACGATGTTCCCCGACTCGATCCTCCGGGAGATGTTCGGCGTCGAGTACTTCATCCAGGTCCTGCCGGAGCGCGAACTGGACACGTCACTCCTCGACGACCAAGCCGGCCCGCTCTGAACGCCGCGTCCAGGAGCGCCCGACATCAGGACCGCTCCAGGCCGATACCGGTTAGCTTCTCGTCCGTGGAGATGATCCTCATCCCCGGCCTGTGGCTCGATGCCTCGTCCTGGGATGCCGTCGTCCCCGTGCTCGAGCAGGCGGGGCACCGGGCCCGGCCGCTCACCTTGCCGGGCATGGAGTCCCGGGACGCCGACCGATCCGGCATCACGCTGCGCGACCACGTCGACGCGGTCGTCGCGGCGATCGACGCCGCCGATGGCGACGTCGTGCTGGTCGGGCATTCCGGTGGTGGCGCCATCGCCCACGCCGCGGTGGACGCGCGCCCCGACCTGGTGGTGCGGGTCGTCTACGTCGACAGCTGGCCGATCGGCACGGGCGGCTGCATCAACGACGAGCTCCCGTCGGACGACGGCGAGGGCCGAACTGGCCGCGGTCCGCGACGTGCGGTTCATCGATCTGCCCACCGGCCACTGGCCGCAGTTGACCCGACCTCTCGACCTCGGCGAGGCGATCGTCCGCGCCGCCACCGCTCCTGGCGCACCCGGCGACATCTCGGCCCGTTAGGGGCGGACCGGCGCTTCCCACCCAGGACGACGTCTGCTGCCGGACTCGGGACCGTCAGAGCTCCGCTGCCACGTCGTCGAACAACGCCGTGGAGAAGTACCGCTCCATGCGGTCGGGCAGGACCGTGCCCACGTGGTGCCCGGGGCCGAGCCGGGCGGCGAGCCGCCGCGCCGCGGCGATGTTGATCCCGCTCGACGGGCCGACGCCCAGCCGCGACGACCGAACTCGCGGGCTGTGGACATGGCCTCCGGCTCAGAGACCGGCACGGCCTCGTCGAGCCGGACGGCGTCGGGGTCGAGAAGCCGGCTCACGCCCTCGACGATGCCCGGTATCCCGCCGACGACCGCGGGGGTGGCCGTCCGCAGCGGAGGTCGCCGTCGGCACCGCCCGGGCGACCACCGTGTCGTAGCCGTGATCCCGCAGCGCGTGGGCGACACGCCATAAGCGTGCCGCCGGTGCCGACGCCGGCGACGAAGCCGTGCAGCCGGACGCCGACCTGCTGGATGAGTTCGGGCCCGGTCGAGTGCCGGTGCGCGAACACGTTGCGCGGGTTCTCGAACTGCCGGGCGGCGTACAGGTCCGCGTCCGTGTCCGAGTCGCGGGTCATCGCCGCGACCGCGCCCTGCATGCCCGCGGAACGGCTCGACCGGCGCACGCAGGATGTCGTCTCTCTGCTCAGAGCGGCCGGGACACGCCTACCGGTGTCAGAGCTGGAACGGTTCCGCAGCCGGGCCGTGGAGTAGCGCGCGGGGCGACGGACAGCGTGACCCCGTCCGCGAGCCGGTACGGGTTGGTGGTCACCAGGCCGCCGATGGCCCGGCGGAGCCGCGAGACCTCGGCCCGGACTGTCACGCAGTGCTCCTCGTCGCCGAAGAGCGCCGTGCTCAGCTGCGCAGCGGTCATCCCCGGACGACCGGCCCGCTGCAGCAGGACGAGGAGCTCGGCATGCCGACGGGTCAGTGGGGTCCGCCACTCCTCGGCGTCCGAGGTCAGCTGGAGCGTGGGCGGACCGGTCAGGTCCAGGTACGCGACGATGTCCTCCCGGGCCGCGCGCGGGCGGATCAGCCAGCCCTCGCCGAGCCGCTCGGGAGCGCACAGCCCCAGGCCGGGGACGGCGATCAGCCTGTCGGCCCGTGGCACCTCCACCCGGTCACGCACCGCGATGCCGGACTGGTGCGCCACCCAGCCGTGGTCGTCGACCAGCAGGAGCGGGCCGTGCGCGGTGGCCAGCACGCCGCGGGCCGACTGCCGGAGTCGCTCCAGCCGCTGCTCGTGGTGGCGCCACAGCCGCGACTCGGCCAGCTTCACGGCGGTCTCGACGAGCGCCCCGATGACCGGGTGCAGGGTGAGGGCCGGCCCGCTCACGTCGACGACGCCGAGCAGCTCGCCGCTCACCGGATGGTGGATGGGTGCGGCGGTGCAGTACCACGGGTGCTGGGCCTGCTCGAAGTGCTCGGCGGAGAAGAGTTGCACGGGCGCCGCCTCCGCCAGCGCCGTCCCGATGGCGTTCGTGCCCACCGTGGCCTCGGTCCACCGGGCGCCCTCCATGAACCCCAAGGAGTCCGCACGCAGCCGCACCCGGGCAGAGCCTTCGCGCCACAGGAGGATCCCCTCGGCGTCGGTGACCACCATCAGGAACGACGAGGCGTCGGCGACGCTGACCAGCACCTGGCGGAGCTCGTCGATGACGAGCGACAGGGGTGACTCCCGGCGCCGCCGCTCCACCTCCGCGAAGGAGAGCGGCTCACGGGCGTTCGTGTGCGAGGCGTCCAGGCCGAGTCCCAGGACCCGCGACCAGGACCGGGCGACGACCCCCCGCGGACGCACCGGCGGGGCTCCACCGGTCAGCACGGCGTCGTGGACGCGGGTGAGGACCCGGGCGTGCTGTGACAGGTCGGTGCCGGGCGAGATCGCCGAGTAGCCGGTCACTCCACCTCCAGCTCGCGTGCAGCGCTGGGCTCCGTCGACGTGCAACACGCTGCAACGCTTCCCCGGCCCGGCCCCGGGTGATGTGCTGCCCATCACACCACGCACCGGTGCCCGCAGGAGGGAATCGCGATGACGCAGACCCTGGACACATCCACGCAGACGCCCACGCAACGAGCCGAGCGCTGGCTGAACGACCTGGAGGAGGCGCTGCGGGCCCGCGACGTCGCCCGCGCGGCCGGCCTGTTCGCCGCCACCAGCTTCTGGCGCGACCTCGTCTCCTTCAGCTGGAACATCACCACCGTGGAGAACCCCGACGGGATCGCCGAGCTCCTGGCGGAGACCGTCGAGCGGACCGACCCGACGTCGTTCGCCCTCGACGAGCCGGCCGACGAGGCCGACGGCGTCACCACCGCCTGGTTCGTCTTCGAGACCGGCGTCGGCCGGGGGCGTGGGCTGGTGCGCCTCGTCGAGGAGGACGGCGAGCCGAAGGCGTGGACCTTCCTGACGACGCTGTACGAGCTGAAGGGCTTCGAGGAGCCACGTGGCCCGGCCCGCCCGATGGGGGCCGAGCACGGCGCGAACAAGCAGCGCCTCACCTGGCTGGAGCGTCGGGAGAAGGAGGAGGCCGACCTCGGCGTCGGCGTCCAGCCCTACGTGCTGGTCGTCGGTGGCGGGCAGGGCGGGATCGCGCTCGGCGCCCGACTCCGGCAGCTCGGCGTCCCCGCCCTCGTCGTCGACAAGCACGAGCGGCCGGGCGACCAGTGGCGCGGTCGGTACAAGTCGCTCTGCCTGCACGACCCGGTCTGGTACGACCACCTGCCCTACCTCAAGTTCCCGGACAACTGGCCGGTGTTCTCGCCCAAGGACAAGATCGGCGACTGGCTCGAGTCGTACGTGAAGGTCATGGAGGTCCCGTACTGGGGGAGCACCGTGGCGACGAGCGCGACGTACTCGCCGGAGAAGGGGGAATGGACCGTCGAGGTCGAGCGCAACGGCAAGGCGCTCACCCTGCGGCCGCAGCACGTCGTCCTCGCCACCGGGATGTCGGGCAAGCCGAACATCCCGGTGATCCCGGGGCAGGACGTGTTCCGGGGGGACCAGCAGCACTCGTCCGCGCACCCGGGTCCGGACGCCTACGCCGGCAAGAAGGTCGTCGTCATCGGCAGCAACAACTCGGCGTTCGACATCTGCGGCGCGCTCTGGGAGCACGACGCGGACGTCACGATGGTCCAGCGCTCGTCGACGCACATCGTCAGGAGCGGCACCCTCATGGAGATCGGCCTCGGCGCCCTCTACTCGGAGGAGGCGGTGGCCGCCGGGGTGACGACGGAGAAGGCGGACCTGATCTTCGCCTCGCTGCCGTACCGGATCATGCACGAGTTCCAGATCCCGCTGTACGAGCAGATGAAGCAGCGCGACGCCGACTTCTACGAGCGGCTGGAGAAGGCCGGTTTCTGGCACGACTGGGGCGAGGACGGCTCCGGGCTGTTCATGAAGTACCTGCGCCGGGGCTCGGGCTACTACATCGACGTCGGCGCGGCCGACCTCGTCGCGAACGGCGACGTGAAGCTGGTCCACGGGCAGGTGGTCCGGCTCACCGAGCACGCCGTGGTCCTCGACGACGGGACCGAGCTGCCGGCCGACCTGGTCGTCTACGCCACCGGGTACGGCTCGATGAACGGCTGGGCGGCCGACCTCATCAGCCAGGACGTCGCCGACAAGGTCGGCAAGGTCTGGGGACTCGGATCGGACACGACCAAGGACCCGGGCCCGTGGGAGGGCGAGCAGCGCAACATGTGGAAGCCCACCCAGCAGGAGGCCCTGTGGTTCCACGGCGGCAACCTGCACCAGTCGAGGCACTACTCGCTGTACCTGGCGCTGCAGCTCAAGGCCCGGTACGAGGGGATCCCGACCCCGGTCGCCCGTCCTCAGGAGGTGCACCACCTCAGGTGACGCGCGCCGGCGCCGGAGACCTCCGCGGCGGCTGCGCGGGCCCGCGTCAGACGGGCTGGATCGGCGCTCCCAGGCGGATGTCCCCGTCGCCGAGGATGTCGGCGCGCAGGCCGCCCCGGTGGATCAGCGGCCGCAGCAGGCCGGGCCCGCTCAGCCGATCCAGGTGGACGCAGGGCTCGCAGAGACGCCGGCCGACGCACAGCACCTCGCCGATGCGGAAGGTGTGGCCGACGAGGGCGTTGACGTCGATGCCGCGGGTGAGGACGTTGCGGCGGGTGGCGGCGAAGTCGACGGGATGCCCGGCGGCTGCGAGCTCGTCGAGGACCTCGGCGGCCACGAGGGTCAGGTCGTAGCCGGGCCGGTGGCCGCCGCGGGGGCTGAAGGTCCCGACGCCGGCGGCGTACCGGTCGCCCTCGAGGCCACGGCCGGCGCGAGCGGAGGCGATGTCGAGCAGCCGCATCTCGGCCTCGGCCGCGGGCGCGACCGCCAAGCCTTCGACGGTGCCGTGCCCCGCCGGCGTCGTCGCCGCGGCGCGCAGCACGGGGTCGAGGGAGGCGACGGCCCAGGCGGCCGCGATGGGCAGGTCGGCGGTGGCCCGGCCCAGCAGCGCGGGGTCCTGGGGGCTGAGCACGATGCCCGGCGGGGTGCCGAAGGCCAGCACGGCGACAGCCGTGTCGTCGAGGGAGTGGCTGTCGCCGGTGTGCACGACGGCGATCCACCAGCCGGCCCACTGGAACTGCACGGGGTCGGCGATGGGGACCAGGCCCGCACCGTGCTCGGCCAGCCAGGTGCGCCAGGCGCCCAGGGCCTGGTGCAGGTCGCCGGCGGGCAGCGGTAGCTCGGGAACCGGCACCTCGGTGACCGAGGCCAGGCAGGCGGCGAACCCGCGGGCCAGGGGGCTGGCCGACGGGGCGGTGGGGAGTTCGGTGTCGATCACGGGTGGCTCCCGGCGTCGGCGTGGGGACGGGCAGAAGGGGCCGCGGCGGCGTCGAGGGCCGCGGTGAGGTCGGCCCACAGGTCCTCGACGTGCTCGACGCCGACGCTGAGACGGACGAGGCCGGCCGGGACGTGCTCCTGGCCGGGCAGCTTGGCCCGCCGCTCGATGGTCGACTCCACCCCGCCGAGGCTGGTGGCGGCAGCGATGACCCGGACGTGTGCGCAGATCGCGTCGGCCGCGGTGGCGTCGGCGACCTCGAAGCTGAGCACCGTCCCGAAGCCGCGCATCTGGCGGGCGGCGAGGTCGTGGTGCGGGTCGCCGGGGAGTCCCGGGTAGCGCACCCGCAGGACCGCGGGATGCGCGGCGAGCCGGCGGGCGAGCTCGCCCGCGGACTCCTGGGCATGGCGCAGCCGGACGGCGAGGGTGCGGGCACCGCGCAGCGCCAGGTAGGCCTCCAGCGCACCGGGAGTGGCGCCGGCGACCTCCCGGCGGCGGGCCACCCGCTCGCGGTCCTCCTCGCGACCGCAGACCACGACGCCGAGCAGCAGGTCGGAGTGCCCGCCGATGGACTTGGTCGCGCTGTGCACGACGAAGTCCGCACCGAGGGACAGCGGGTTCTGCAGCAGCGGAGTGGCGAAGGTGTTGTCCACCGCGACGAGGGCACCGGCCGCCCGAGCGGCGGCGGCGACCGCGGCGATGTCGACGACGTCGAGCAGCGGATTGCTCGGGGTCTCCAGCCACACCAGATTCGCGTCGGCCACCGCGGCGGCGAGGGCGTCGGCGTCGGTCATGTCCACGGTGCGCAGCTGCCAGCGACCGCCGGCCGCGGCACCGTCCCCGAGCAGGGCGCGCAGGCCGGTGTAGCTGTCCCGGGGGGCGACCACGCGGGCACCGACCGGCAGCAGCTCGAGCACTGCGGCGATCGCGGCCATCCCCGAGGAGAAGGTGACCGCCGGACCGCCCTCCAGGTCGCCGAGGAGCTCCTCGAGTGCGTCCCAGCCGGGCGTGCCGTCATCCCGGGAGTACTCCCGGCCGGCCACCCCATCCGGCGCGGCCCGGAAGTTGGACGCCGGGACGATCGGGGCGTTGAGCGGCTGCCCCGGCCCGTGTGGACGGCCCAGCACCGCCAGCCGGGTCTCCACCCGCAGCCCCGCGTCGGCCGACCGGTGCTCATGCACGGCCATCACCTCACTCCTTGATGCACTATGCTGCACTACGGGAAGCAGCCTAGTCGGATGCGGTGGCGCGAGCGCAAGGGAGGCGACGCAGATGGCGGTCGAGGCGGTCGCGGTCAACGAGGTGATCGGGCAGCGGGTCCGGCAGCACCGGACGGCCCGCGGCTGGACCCTGGACGAGCTGGCCGACCGCTCCTCCGTCAGCCGCCGGATGCTGATCAACATCGAGCACGGCGAGGGCAACCCGAGCATCGCCACCCTGCTGCGGATCAGCAACGCGCTCGGCGTCGGGCTGCCGGTGCTCGTCGACGTCGAGCGCCCGAACGCCTTCACCGTGACGGCGGCCGGGCGGGCGCCGGTGCTGTGGCGCGGCCCGCGAGGCGGGCAGGCGCTCCTGGTGGCCGGCACTGCGCCACCCGACGTCGTCGAGCTGTGGGACTGGACGCTGCGGCCCGGCGAGGCGCACACCAGCGAGGCGCACAGCGCCGGCACACGGGAACTGCTCCTCGTCCTCGACGGCGCCGTCGACCTCCGCGTCGGGGACCGCACCGACCGCCTGGAGACCGGTGACTCGGCAGCCTTCGCCGGCGACGTCGCCCACGGCTACGCCACCCCGGCCGACGCGGCCACACCCGCCCGCTTCGCCCTCACCGTCTTCCAGCCCCACGTCACCGGAGGCCGACAGTGATCGATGCCCAGGCGTGGCTCGGGGCCGCCGCCGTCCACGACGCCGTCTTCGCGCTCCGGCCGGACTACCGCGCCCTGCTGCTGACCGCCGACGGACTCCGCGGCGGGCCGAGCGACGAGATCAGCGAGCGCATCCTCGGCGAGGCGGAGAGCACCGCCCGGCAGCTGCTCGACGGGCGGTCGCCGGAGCAGCTGCCGCACCCGGCGGCCTGGCGGGAGGCCTACCGGGCCTTCGGCGCCAAGCCGCAACGCACCCGGTCCAGCGTCGAAGCGCTGCTGCGGCGCCTCGAGCCGGAGGGGCTGCCACGCATCGACCGGATCACCGACGTCTACAACGCCGTCTCCATCGCCCACCTGCTGCCGCTGGGCGGCGAGGACCGCGCCGCCTACGCCGGGCCGCCCCGGCTCGTCCGCGCGCAGGGCAGCGAGCCCTTCGACACCACCGCCGGCGGCGAGTCAGTCGTCGAGCACCCCGAGCCCGGCGAGGTCGTCTGGTCCGACGAGGACGGCGTCACCTGCCGCCGCTGGAACTGGCGGCAGGGGACCCGAACCCGCATCACCACCGGGACCCGCAGCGCCGTCTTCATCCTCGACGCCCTCGACCCACTTCCCGACCACGAGCTGCAGGCCGCGGCCGACGCCCTGACCGAGGGCCTGCTCGCACTCTGCCCCGACGCCGTCGTCCACCGGCGGCTGATCGGCTCCACCGCACCCCACTCGGAGGACCCGAGCTGACCACAGCTCCGCCACGCACTCCAGCGCCGCCCACGCTCCCGGGTCGGGGCGCTCGACACCCGCTCATCGGGCGAGGAAGTGCACGCCCAGCCACAGCCAGGACGCCCAGACCGCCAGCCGGCCGGCCGGACGCCGCATCATCGTGGCCACCGCGGCGGGAGGGCGAGCGACCAGCCACGCACCGACCACACACCACACCAGCGTCGCGGCCGCGCGGATCACCGGGACGGCGAGCGCCGGGTCAGCGAGGTCGCTGACCGTCGGGATGCCGTCGTCGAGGAGGGCGACCGCCTCGACGACAACGAGGACTGCCCCAAGGAGGGGCCAGGCACTCGGCAGCGAGCCTCCGCTCGGCGAGCCGGCGCCCGTCCGCCGGATCAGGCCGACGCCGGCGATGAGCGTTCCGGTCGTCGCCACGGCGACGAGCGAGCCCGCGTGGAGCTCCCCGTAGGCCGCCACCGCCGCCGCGCAGCCGAGCGCGAGGACGCCGCAGCCCGCGAGAGCGAACGGCGCCGGCTGGGCCGTCGCGGGAGCGCGGCGGGGTAGTGCCATGGGGTCCATGCTGGCCCCTCCGAGCGGGGCAGGGTACGCGCGCTGTCCGCCGTCATGGGCGTCCGGGCACGGTGCCGGCCCAGGTTCTCGAGCCCGAGGCCCGAGCTGTCCCATCCTCCGGCCCAACCCTACGGGCGACCGCCGGACGTGCCGACGCCAAACGCAGCAGAATCCCACTGGCCTGAGGACCGTGGGGTTCAACTCGGTGTCCGAGGGGCGACACGCTACATACGCACACGTCTGCCGTCGGGCGGCTGACGAGCAGGGTGCTCATCGGCCTGTTCCTCCGGCTCGGGCGGTTCCTGTCGAAGCTCACCGTTCCCGCGGAGGCGGGTTCGGCCGGGCCGGCCCCCGTGCGACGTCACCATGGAGACGTCCGAGTGGTCGAACCTGGCGCTCGCATCCTCGAGGTCACGCCGAGATCTCCGGCCGAAGAGCTGGTCTCGTCCTGCGATGGCACGATGCGGTCATGGCATCGCCACGGGTGCCGGCCGGCCGGGGCGGCACAGCATTCGTGCTCGGTGGCGGGGGAGTCCTCGGAGCGGCCGAAGTCGGGATGCTGCAGGCCCTGTTCGAGCATGACGTCCGTCCCGACTTGATCGTGGGCACGTCGGTGGGCGCGATCAACGGCGCGTTCGTCGCCGCCGACCCTGCGCCGAGCGCGGTGGACCGGCTGCGCGGCGTCTGGGAGGAGCTGGCGTCCGAGCGGATCTTCGCCGGGTCCGTGCTGTCGCGGATGAGCACTCTCGTGCGGACCCGGACACACCTGCACCCCCGGGAACCGCTGCGGGACCTGCTCACCGCACAGCTGCCGGTGCGAACCTTCGCCGAGCTGCACGTCCCCTTCCAGTGCGTCGCCGCCAGCATCGAGCGAGCTGCTGAACGCTGGTTCTCCGACGGCGCGCTGATCGAGGCGGTGCTCGCCTCCTCCGCCGTCCCCGGGCTGCTGCCGCCGGTCGAACTGGAGGGTGAGCACTACCTCGACGGAGGCCTGGTGCACAGCATCCCGGTCGGCCGGGCGGTAGCTCTTGGCGCCGACACGATCTACGTGCTGCACGTTGGGCGGATCGACCGTCCCCTGCGCCCGCCGACGCGGCCGTGGGAGGTCGCGCTCGTCGCTTTCGAGATCGCCCGCCGGCACCGATTTGCTGCAGACATGGCCACGCTCCCACCACATGTCACCGTGCACGTGCTGCCCTCGGGTGACCCGGCGCCGCCCGGGGCCGGGAATCTGCGCTATCGCGACTTCTCGGCCGTGCCCGCCCGGATCGAGCAGGCTCACTCCGCGGCCCGCCGCTACCTGGACGGTGTCGGCGCCTCCCCGACCACGGGAGCCTGAGTGCTCCCGCCTCGCCCGGTCCGCCGGATCACCGGTCCACTCCTCATCGGGGCGCTCGTGGCCGGGGTCGTCCTGCTGCCCGCGCTCCTCGTCGTGGCGGTGGTCGCCTCGGTGTGGCTGCCCGGCCGATGGCGTGCGCTGCGGCTGCTGGCCTTCGCGCTCGCCTACCTGGGGGTGGAGGTCGCCGCACTCGTAGCCGCGGCGGCGCTGTGGGTGCTCAGCGGCTTCGGCCGGCGGCTCCACACCCGAGCCTTCCAGGCAGCGCACTACACCGTCCTGCGCCTGGTCCTCGACGGACTGATGCGGGTGGCGCAGCGGCTCTTCGCACTCCGCGTGGTCACCGACGGCGAGTCCTGGTCACCGCTCGACGACGGGGTGCCCGGCTCGACGAACGCGATGGTCGTGCTCTCGCGTCATGCCGGTCCAGGAGACTCGTTCCTGCTCGTGCACACGCTGATGAATCGCGACCACCTGCGTCGGCCGCGCATCGTGCTCAAGGACCTCCTGCAGCTGGACCCCTCGATCGACGTCCACCTCAACCGGCTGCCCAACCACTTCATCTCAGCCGGCTCGGACGCGGGGGAAAGGTCCGAGGCGGCGATCGCCGAGCTGGCGCAGGATCTGGGCGACGAGGACGCGTTGCTGATCTTCCCCGAGGGCGCCAACTTCACCCCACAGCGCCGGACCCGGGCCATCAAGCGGCTCCGCGACCGGGGGCTGCGGTCCGCGGCCCGCCGGGCCGAGGCCATGCGCCGCGTGCTGCCACCGCGGCCGGCCGGGGTCGCAGCGGCCCTGACCGCAGCGCCGCACGCCGACGTCGTGTTCGTCGCCCACACCGGCTTGGAGCACCTCAGCACGATCCGGGACCTGTGGCGGGG
>DASQTE010000446.1:0-3944 GCA_035642035.1 Blastococcus sp. | reverse complement strand
TCTGCTCGAGCATCGAAGTGCATCGGATCGACCACGGCTCGGACGCCGGGCGAGCCTTCTCCTGGTCCGGGGTCAGCTGAGCTGCTCGGCCAACGCGACGATGATCCCCGCGGGGCCGCGGACGTAGCAGAGCCGGTGGCTGTCCTGGTACTGCACCACCTCTCCGACGAGTTCCGCGCCCTGGGCTCGCAGGCCGGCGACAGTGGCGTCGATGTCGTCGACGGCGAACATGACGCTGCGCAGGCCCAGCGTGTTCCCCAGTGCGCTCTCCGGCTCGGGGCTGACCGCCTGCGGGGAATGGAACTTCGTCAGCTCGAGTCGGCCGTGGCCGTCCGGGGTCCGCATCATCGCGATGACGGCCCGGATGCCGTCGAGCCCGTTGACGCGGTCCACCTCACGTCCCTCGATCGGCGCCTCGCCCTCCAGCTCCATGCCGAGCTCGAGGAAGAACGCCTTGGCGGCCTCGAGGTCCTCGACGACGACGCTGACATGGTCCATCCGCTGAATCGCCATGGGGGCTCCTTCTTCGTCGCGCGGCCTGCCGTGGCCACTGATGTCCCCAGGACGGAACCGGCGCCACATTCTCGAGATCCGGGAAGGCGCTGGGTTCTCGCCGGGAGCCGCACGAGGCGACGGAGGCGTTCCCGCGGGAACGCCTCGGTGACGCTGTCCTCGAGCGGGTCGCTCGGGGACCGCGCGGCCGACTCGTTCCAAAAGGAACATTAGTGACGGTCGACGCTGTCGATCAGAGGCAATAGGGGCAACCCGTACCCCTGCGAGCGACCGTGCGAAGGCACCGGAGCAGCGCATCCCGACCGGCCTCCTTCGGAACGAGTGCGTCGGCGCCGCCGAGTGCCATCTCGCGTCGGGCTCCGGGGCCGCCGGCCAGCAGGATGATCCGGACCTCGGGCTCGGCTGCCTTGAGAGCTCGTGTGGCGGCGAGGCCATCCATGATCGGCATGTACCGGTCCATGCACACGACGTGCGGACGCAACCGTGCAGCGGCCTCGACGGCCTGCGAGCCGTTCTCGCACTCGCCGACGATGCTGAGGTCGGCTTCACCGGCGAACATCTCGATCAGCCTCAGCCGGGCCAACGGATGGTCATCGACGACGAGCACGCGGATGTCCGTCGTCGAGGAGTCGCGGACGTCCTGCGATCCCATCGAGAGCTGCTGACGGTGCAGTTGGTCGCCGACCTCTCGGACAGCTGTGGTGGCGAGCTCGACGAGCCGGGGCGACCGCCCCTCCTCACGCAGGATGTCCGCCCACGCATCGGCCACGAGGGCGGCGGCCACTCGGGGGTCGGTGAGACCGTAGGCCTCCGTCGTCTCGAAGACCGCGTCTTCGAGGATGGAAGCCATCTGCTCGGCATCACCGGGCATGCCGGCACGGTCGCGACCGGCGGCGGAGAACTGGACTTGTTCCACGCGCAGCAGGCAGCCACCAGCGCAGTCGACCGCGACGGGGTCCCCGTCCCGCCAGCCGACGGCCACGAGTCCCCCGCAGTTCGGGCAGTCCGCCCAGCTGACCCGCTCGCTCGCGTCCATCGTCGCGCGCTCCTCGTCTTGCACGCCCGCCGACCGCGAGGTGAACGAACGGTAGCCCGCCGCTCGGGTTCCAGGCAGTGCAACCGAGACGAGGGGACCGCCGCCACGCGTCGACCCGTCCCGTGGTGGGCCGCGAGGAGGCACCTGTCGCAGCGAGGCAGACGTTCCCGCGGGAACGTCTGCCTCGTCGTCCCATGGTGGGCCGCCGTCTGCTCGGCCGGAGGCTGTGCCCTATGCCGGGACCTCCTGGAAGGCGCGGACCTCGATCCGGGCACCGAGCGCCTTGGACGCCTTGGCGGCCCAGGCGACGGCAGCCTCCCGGTCCGGTGCCTCGACCACCCAGAGGCCCCCGAGGTACTCCGGCGCCTGCGTGTACGGCCCGTCGGCGAGGGCGAGGTCCTCACCCGTGTGGTCGACGGTGACGGCCGTCGACGGCGGGTGCAGTCCACCCGCGAAGACCAGAGCCCCCGACGTCGACAGCTCTTCGAGGAAAGTGCCGGCCGCTGCCATCGCGGCCTCCAGCTCGGCCGGATCCATGGTCGCCATCGTGGGCTCCTCGGCCGAGTCGTGCGGCATGGACAGCAGGTACTGCGTCACGGTGGTCCTCCGAGGTCGTCGCGGCGGCCGGTTCGGCCACGCTCACGAGGGAGTGACCGCCTGCAATGCCGCATCTCATCGGTCGTGGCCGGTCGGCGAGACCCGCTCGCCGAGGCGGGCGGCCAGAAGTTGCTCCTCACCGCACATCGTTCGGCCGAGACCGGGACCCGGACCGCATCGCGTCCACCTGAGCGGTCAGTCGTCCGACCCGACCACGAGGGCCAGCAGGCCCGCTTCGTCGAGCAGGTCGACCGGGCGGAGCGTGAGGTTCGCGGCGACGTGGTGGAAGCCCGCGCTCACCCGCTCGACGGGCACGCCGGCGAGCCGCGACCAGCCCAGCCGGTAGGCGGCCAACTGCACCGCCGCGGCGGCGAGCTCGGCGCCGGACGGCGGGGGCCCCGTCTTCCAGTCGATGACCTCGAAACCGCCGTCGCCGTCGGCGAAGACGGCGTCGATCCGCCCGCGCAGCGTCAGCGGCCCGAGCGGAGTCTCGAAGGGCACCTCGACCTCGGCCGGCTGCCGGTCGGCCCACTCGCTCGCGAGGAACGCCTCCTGCAGCTCGGCGAGCACGCCGTCCGGGGCGGCGAACTCGTCGCCGGAGCCGGGCAGCTCGTCGAGGTCGACCAGCTTCGCCGCGCCGAACCGCTCCTCCAGCCAGGCGTGGAACGCGGTGCCGCGACGGGCCTGCGGCGCCGGTGCCGCTGGCATCGGCCGGCGCAGCCGGCGGGCGAGCTCGGCGGGGTCACGCCGGAGCGTCACCAGTGCCGACACCGACAGGTGCGAGGGCAGCGGGACGTCGACCGTCGGGCTGGCGTGCCGGGCCCGCTCGCGCAGCAGCAGGTCGGCGTCGCGCACCCACTGCTCGACCAGGGGGTCGCCGCCGTCGAGGACCTGCTCCGGGTCGAGCGGGTGCGGCGCGGCGCCGGTGACCAGCTCGGCGGCGGCGGTGAGCGCCCGCCGCCGTCCGGACGAGAGCGGGTCGGCCGGCCAGATCCCGACCGGCCACTCGGCCAGGGCCGGGTTGGTCGCGTCGTCGGCGGGCGGCTCGGCCCAGTGCACGACGGTGCCGGCGCCGTCCTCGCACGCCTGGCGGGCGGTGAGCAGCAGGGACGACGGCCCGCACGGCCGGACGCCGTCGCGCCACCAGCTGCCCGAGCAGAGCAGCAGGTGCCGGGCCCGGGTGACGGCCACGTAGCCCAGGCGGATCTCCTCGGCGGTGCCGAAGTCCTTCCACTCCTGGACGTAGTCCTCCAGCGCCTGCTTGACCGCGGCCTGGTCGCCCGAGCCGGGCACCGGGAGCTTCAGCCGGGGCAGCTCCTCGCGGTCGGTGAGCCGCAGGTCGGCGGGCACCGCGCCGGGGTCGCGGATCCAGGAGTCGCTGGTGTCGGCCTTGGCCGGGAACTGGTCGGCGGTGAGCCCGGGGACGGCGACGACGTCCCACTCCAGGCCCTTGGCGGAGTGCCCGGTGAGCAGCTGCACCGCCTCGGGGTTCACCGCGACCTCGCCCGGTTCCAGGCCCCGCTCGCGCTCCTCGGCGTCCCGCAGGTAGCCGAGGAAGGCGGGCAGGGACGGCAGCTCGGCGAGCTCGGTGAACTCTGCCGCCACCCCGTGCAGCGCGTCGAGGTGGGCGCGGGCACCGGCGGGGCTGGCGCCCGGCGCGCTGGCCAGCTCGGTCTCCAGGCCGAGGGTGCGGGCCACCTCGTCGACCAGGTCCGGCAGGGACTCGCTCAGCCGGGCGCGCAGGTGGGCGAGCTCCCCGCCGAGCCGCCGCAGCCGCCGGTAGCCCGCCTGCGAGTAG
>DASQTE010000445.1:0-7949 GCA_035642035.1 Blastococcus sp. | reverse complement strand
CATCATGTCCAGCCGCTCGAGACCGGCCAGGACGGCAATCTCGGGCATGCACAATCCGGAGGCGTAGTTGGTCAGCCGGACGTAGCGACCGAGCTCGGAGCTGACCTCGTCCAGGGCGGCCCGCATGAGCCGGAAGTTCTCCTGGGTGGCGTAGGTGCCGGCGTAGCCGGTGCGCGTCGCTCCCTCCGGCACGTAGTCCAGCAGCGACTGCCCGGTCGAGCGGATGACGGCGATGACGTCGGCGCCCGCGCGGGCGGCGGCCTGGGCCTGCGGAATGTCCTCGTAGATGTCGCCGGTGGCCACGATCAGGTAGATCCACGGCCGCCTGGGCGGGTCGCCGTGGGTGGCGACGAGTTCCTCGCGGCGGCGGCGGTTGGCGTCGATGCGGGCGATGCCGCCGGCCACCGCGTCCCGGGCGGCGGCCTGGGCCTGCGGGATGTCCTCGTGGATGTCGCCGGTGGCCACGATCAGGTAGATCCAGGGACGGCGCGGCGGGTCGCCGTGCGTCGCTACGAGCTCCTCGCGGCGCCGGCGGTTGGCGTCGATGCGGGCGATGCCGGCGGCCGCCGCGGCACGGGCGCCTTCCCGCGCCCTCTCGGCCGCCGTGCCCGTGGGAATCTCGAAGCGGGCGGCCCCGGCGCCGACGTCCTCGGCCAGCTGCTGCAGGGTCCCGCCGGAGGCGAGGGCGTGCCAGACCGGCAGCGCGACGCCGGCCTCCAGGCCCACCTGGTCGCGGACGGCGTCGACGACGCGGTTGGCCCACGGCACCCGGTCCCCGAGGCGACCCTCCCCCGTCACCGGGTCGGTGCCGGTGAGCCCGGCCAGCCGCAGGACCGCCCGCTCGACGGACACGGTGGTGTGCCGGTGCGCCAGGTCGATGACCGGCTGGGCGGCCTGGGCGGCCAGCTGCCGGGCGCGGGCCACCAGGGCCGGGTCGAGGGACAGGGTGCTCATGCGAGGTCTCCGATCGGGACGCCGTCGACGAGCAGGCCGCGGCACGACGGCACCGCCCGCTCCGACAGGACGGTGGAGAGGGTCCGGCCGGTCGCCCAGAGCGCCAGGTGCGCGGGGGCGCCGACGCCCAGCGGGCCGGCGGGGTGCTCGGCGCGCACGGCGTGCCAGCCGCCGTGGGTGTGCGCGTCGAAGGCGTCGAAGGGGCGCAGCCCGGAGCCGGGGGTCCGGTGGTCGACGGCGGCGTGCACGCTGCCCCACGGGTCCAGCGGGGTGACCGGGGCGTCGCTGCCGAGCGCGAGGGCGACGCCGGCGTCGGCCAGGTCGGCGAAGGGGTTCGTGGCGAGCGCGCGCTCGACCCCCAGCCGCTCGGCGTACATGCCGGCGTCCCCGCCCCAGGCGGCGTCGAAGGCCGGCTGGACGCTGGCGACCATCCCGAGGTCCTGCATCCTCTCGATGTCGGGCCGGTCGATCATCTCCACGTGCTCGAGCCGGTGCCGGCACGCCCGGACGGCGGGTCGACCGAGGTCGGCCGCGACGGTCTCGAGGGCGAAGATGACCTGGGCGACCGCGGCGTCGCCGATGACGTGGAAGCCGGCCTGGATGCCGGCCAGGGTGCAGGCCCGCACATGGTGCACCAGCTGCCCGGTGGCGAACCGCAGGGTGCCGGCCGTCTCCGGCCGGTCGGTGTACCGGCCGTTGCCCAGCGCCGCGGTGTGCGAGCCGAACGCGCCGTCGCAGAAGAGGTCGCCGCCGGCGCCCACCAGGCCGAGCTCGCGGACGAGGTCGAGCCCGCCGCGCTCGGCGAGCTCGCCCCAGTAGCCGAGCACCAGCGGGCCGGGCTCCGCTGCCGCCAGCGCGAGCAGACCGGCCAGGTCGTCGGCGCCGGAGATCTCGGGGCCGCTCATCTCGTGGAAGCTGCCGATGCCCAGGGCCGCCGCGGCCGACCGCGTGGCCCGCTGGGCGGCGCGGCGCTGGTCGCTGCCGACCGCCCCGTAGGCCGCCTGGCGGGCGGCGTGGTGGGCGTCGACGCGCAGCTGCCCGCCCGGGTCGAAGCCGGGCAGCCCGGCGATGCCGGGGATCCGGTCGAGCAGCGCCGTGGACACCGTGGCCGAGTGGACGTCGACCCGGGCCAGGTAGGCAGGTCGGTCGCCGACGAGGGCGTCGAGGTCGTGGCGGGTCAGGCCGCGGCCCTCCGGCCAGCCGGTCTCGTCCCAGCCGGTGCCGAGCACGATGCCGTCGGGGGTGCGGTCGACGTGCTCCCTGATGGCGGTGGTCGCGTCCGCAAGGCTGAGGCTCGAGTGGAGGTCGAGGCCGGTGAGCGCCAGGCCGGTCGCCGTCGCGTGGACGTGGGCGTCGACGAAGGCGGGGGTCAGCAGCGCCCCCTCCCCCGCGATCACCCGGTCCGCGGCAGGCGCCTCGCCGGCGTCGCCGAGCCAGGCGATCCGGCCGCCCACGACGGAGACGGCGCGCCCCGGGCGGTCGCCGACGGTCACGTCGGTGATCACGACCTTCATCCGTGCACGCGGGGGTCGATGAGGGCGCGGACGCCCGGCGTCCGGCGGTACAGGTCGAGGGCCAGGGCGGCGTGCCCCGGCGTGTAGCCGTTGCCGACCAGCATCGTCACGTCCGCCGCCATCCCTTCCGCGCCGAGGGCCGCCGCCGAGAAGGACGTGGCCATGGAGAAGAAGACCACGGTGCCCCCGTCGGCCGTCGCCAGGACCGCACCGTGCTCGGCGCCGGGCACGTCGACGCAGACCACCGTCACGTCGGCCGGGGTGCCGACGGCGGCGGCCACGGCGAGCGGGTCCGTGGCGTCGGCGACGACGACCCGGTCGGCCAGGCCGGAGGCGCGCAGCGCGGCGGCCTCCGCCTCGTCCCGCACCAGGCCGGTGAGCTCCGTGGCGCCGGCGGCGCGGGCCGCGGCCAGCGAGAGGCAGCCGGACTTGCCCGCTGCACCCAGGACCGCGACCGAGCGGGCGCCGGTCCGTTCCACGACGCGGGCGGTGGCGGCGGGCGCGCCGCACACGTCCAGCACGGCCAGGGAGACGGGGTCGGGCAGGTCGTCGGGCAGGACGGCGGCGATGGAGCGGGCGAACAGGATCGCCGTCCCGGTGGCCGGCACCTGCTCGCCGCGGCCGTCCCAGGCCGCCAGGCCGTCGGTGATGCGCAGCGGGGTGAGGGTCAGCGACACCAGGGTGGCCACCCGCTGCCCGACGGCCAGACCGAGCGGCGACCCGGGACCGACGGCGTCCACGACCCCGATCAGCATCCCGCCGGAGCCGGTGACCGGGTTCTGCATCTTCCCCCGCGCCGCGACGATCTCCAGGACCGCCGCACGGACCGCGTCGCCGTCCCCGCCGCAGGACTCCGACAGCTGCCGGAACGAGGCGGCGTCGAGGTTCAGCCGCTGCACCGCGATCCGCACCTCGTCGGGGCCGATCGCCGGGTCGGCGTCCAGGCGGAGGGCGGCCTGCGGGAGGGCGCCGCGAGGCTCGAGCACCCGGTGCACGCCCAGTGCGCGGTCTGCCGATCGAAGCACGCGTCTCTCCCGTCTCACCCGTTGGTTGCAGAAGAACCTATCGCGCCGAGGCGTCTGCACCGAAGATTCTCCCGTAGGCTCACCCGTGTTGCGGAGAGCCGCAGCGGATCAGGAGGTGCGACCGTGCTCGAACAGCCCTACGAGTACTCGGCACGCGAGCTCGTCGAGCCCGACTGGCGGCGGCTGCCCGGCTTCGCGGACGTGACCGACGAGCAGTGGCGCAGCGCCCAGTGGCAGCGCGTCAACTGCGTGAAGAACCTGCGGCAGCTGCGCGGGGTCTACGGCGACCTGCTCGACGAGTCCTTCTACGCCGACGTCGAGGCCGACCAGGCCGGCCGCGCCACCATGTCGCTGCTGCTGCCGCCGCAGATGCTCAACACGATGGTGCCGGCCGACGTACCGACCACCGCCGCCATGCTCGCTGACCCGGTGCGCCGCTACATGCTCCCGGTCGCCTCCGACCGGCTGCCCGGGGCCGCGGCCAGCCACCCCTACGCGGCGCGCGACTCGCTGCACGAGCACGAAATGTGGACCGTCGAGGGGCTGACCCACCGCTACCCCACCAAGGTGCTCGCCGAGCTGCTGTCCACGTGCCCGCAGTACTGCGGCCACTGCACCCGCATGGACCTGGTGGGCAATTCGACGCCCGCCGTCCCCAAGCTGAAGTTCGAGCTGAAGCCGGTCGACCGCCAGACCGCGATGCTCGACTACCTGCGCCGGACACCCGGCGTCCGGGACGTCGTCGTCTCCGGCGGCGACGTCGCCAACCTGCCGTTCAAGAACCTGGAGGCGTTCGTCGCCGGCCTGCTCGAAATCGAGTCGGTCCGCGACATCCGGCTGGCGTCGAAGGCCCTGATGGGCCTCCCCCAGCACTGGCTGCAGGACGACGTCGTCGCGGGCATGACCCGCCTGGCGACGACCGCGCGCGAGCGCGGGGTGTCCCTCGCCGTGCACACCCACGTGAACGCCGCGCAGTCGGTGACCCCCTTGGTCGCCGAGGCGTCGAAGGCCATGCTCGCCGCCGGCGTGCGGGACGTGCGCAACCAGGGGGTGCTGCTGGAGGGCGTCAACGCGACGGCCGGCCGGCTGCTCGACCTGTGCTTCGCCCTCCAGGACGGCGCCTCGATCACGCCGTACTACTTCTACATGTGCGACATGATCCCCAGCGCCGAGCACTGGCGGGTGTCGCTGGACCGGGCGCAGACCCTGCAGCACGACATCATGGGTTACCTGCCCGGCTTCGCCACGCCGCGGATCGTCTGCGACGTCCCCTACGTCGGGAAGCGCTGGGTGCACCAGGTCGCCGAGTACGACCGGGAGCGCGGCATCAGCTACTGGACGAAGAACTACCGCACCGGGATCGAGGCCGGTGACGAGGCGGCGCTCGACCGCCGGTACACCTACTACGACCCGATCGCGACGCTGCCGGAGAGCGGTCAGCGCTGGTGGGCCGACCGTGAGCACGACCCGGTCGCCGCCGAGGTGCGCGCCGCCAGCTCCCGGGCCGCGTCGGTGGCCGACCTGCAGCTCTAGGACGGCGCTCCGACAGGGGTGTCCGGAGGTCGCGCACGGGGGTAGGCACGCGTCGTGGGGACGACGGGGCAGGTCCGGCTGCGCACCGACCGGCTGTGCCTGCGCCCCTGGACCACGTCGGCGGCCGACCTGGCCCGGCTGACCGACCTCTATTCCCGCGCGGAGATCGCCCGCTGGGTGGGCGGCACGCCGACGATCCCGCCGGCCGAGCTGGTGGCCCGCTGGGGCCAGGTGCACGCGCTGGACGACCGGTACGGCTGCTGGGCGATCGAGTGCGCCGACGGCACCGTCGCCGGCACGGTGCTGTTCAAGCCGCTGCCCGACGGGGTCGGCGAGGTCGAGGTCGGCTGGCACCTGCACCCCGACAGCTGGGGGCACGGCTACGCGACGGAGGCCGGCCGGGCAGTCATCGACCGGGGGTTCGCCGCCGGGGTGCCGGAGGTCTACGCCGTCGTGCGGCCCGGGAACCACGCCTCGATGGCTGTCTGCGCACGGCTGGGCATGGAGCGGATCGGCCGGTTCCGCCGCTGGTACGACGTGGAGCTCGAGACGTTCCGGCTGATGGCGCCCGTCGTCGTGGAGTAGGCCGCTCTCAGCGGCGGCGGAGGCGGGCCAGGAGCCGCTTGGCGGGGTGCGGCCGCTCGGCCGTCACCTCCTTGCCGGCCGCGCGGACGGAGTCCGAGGCCGCCGCCTGCTCGGGCGTGGGCGCGGTGCCGCCGAGGTGCGCGGGCAGCCACCAGCGGTCGTCGGGACCCGCGGGCTGCTCGGGGTAGCTGCGCTGCGCCTCGTCGAGCAGGGCCTCCATGGCGGCCCTGGTGCGGCGGAGGAGGGCCTGCGGCTTCTCTCCCGGTCCCGGCACCAGCGGCTCGCCGAGGAGGACGGTCACCGGGACGCCGCGTCGCCACTGCACCTTGTGGCCCTTGGTGGCGACCCGCTGCCCGCCCCAGACCGCGGCCGGCACGATCGGGACGCCCGCGTCGACAGCCATCCGGGCGACGCCGGCCTTGAGGTCCTTGACGGTGAAGCTGGTGCTGATCGTCGCCTCGGGGAAGACGCCGACCACCTCGCCGTCCTTGAGCGCGCGCACGGCGGACTCGAATGCGGCCGCCCCGGCTCTGCGGTCGACCGGGATGTGCTGCATGGCCCGCATGAACGGGCCGGCGAACCAGTGGTGGAACACCGCCGCCTTCGCCATGAACCGGACCAGCCGGAACTGCGGGAGGGCCCCGAGGCCGAGGAACATGAAGTCGAAGAAGCTGACGTGGTTGCTGGAGATGATCGCCCCGCCGCTGACCGGCACGTGCTCGGAGCCGCGGATGTCGAAGCGGAAGCCGAACGCCTTGAAGACCAGCAGGACCACGCGGTCGATGAAGCGGTAGGGCCTGTCCCGCGGGTCCGGGGACGGGCCGAACAGGTCACGGCGAACGACGTCGCGCCAGCTCGCGGTGTACATGGCGGAAATCTAGCCCGTCGGCCTGTGGGCCGCCTGTGCGGTCTCGTCCGGGTGGCCGGCCGTGACGGACACCGCGGCGCGCACCACGGCGGCCAGGTCGCCGGTGTCCCGGTGGACGCGACGCTGGAAGTCGGCCCCGGTCCCCCGGCGCAGCAGCCTGCCCAGCCCGTCGGTGATGCGCTGCTCGTCGCCGGTATCGGCGAGCGCCGGGCGGACGTGGTCCAGGAGCGCGCCGACGACGTCGGCTGCGGGCGCCGGCCGGCCGGTGAGGGGGTGCACCAGGTCGCCGTCGAGGCCGGACCGGCCCGCGCGCCAGGCGGCGACCCGGAGCACCACCGAGGGGACGTCGGGCGGAGGGGTCCCGGCGTCGCGGGCGGCCGTCTCGACGAGGCTGCGCACGACCCCGGCGAGGGTGACGGCGTCCTCGACGCGCAGCGCGACGTCCGCCGTGCGGACCTCGACCGTGGGCCAGTTGGCGGACAGGCGGGCGTCGAAATAGACCATGCCCGTGTCGAGGACGGTGCCGGTGGCCAGCACCCGGTCGATGAGCAGGTGGTAGGCGGCGGCGTCGGTGAAGACCTCGTTGGGGCCGGCGGACGGCCAGCGGTGCCAGGCCTGGGAGCGGAAGCTGGCGTAGCCGCTGTCCTCCCCCTGCCAGAACGGCGAGTTCGCGGTGAGCGCGGTGAGGACGGGCAGCCAGACGCGGATCCGGTTGAGCACGGCGACGCCCTCGTCGTCGTCGGCGACGGAGACGTGCACGTGGCAGCCGCAGGTGAGCATCTCCCGGGCGGTCAGGCCGAACGTGTCGAGCATGCGGGCGTAGCGGTCGCCCTCGGTCGGCAGCGGCTCGACGGGCAGCGGTGAGGTGGCCAGCGCGGCGACGTGCGCGCCGGTGGCGGCCGCCGCGGAGGCGGCGCGGTCCCGCCAGAACCGGAGCTCGCGGTCGACCTCGTCGAGGGTGCGGCACACCGGGGTGCCCAGCTCGAGCTGCTGCGCCTTCAGCTCGGGCACGAGGTGGGCTGCGCCCGGCGCATCGGCCGTGCGCTCGTCCCGCTCGGCACGGTCGTGCTCCTCGGGCGTCTCGCCCTCACCGCGTCGGGAGGCGATCTCCAGGGCGTCGGGGCCGAGGGGCACCGGGTGGCCGGAGGCGTCGACGACCAGGAGCTCTTCCTCGACACCGACGGTCCGCACGGCGTCCATGATCGCGAGGGCCCTCCGCCCGCGCCGGTCGGACGGGACGGGCGACTGCGTCGGCGCGTTCCTCATTCATCCGTTATCCCCAAGTGAAATACCGGTCTGCGGTGGGACCTCCGGCCCCACCGCTCCTCCTGGTCACCCTGCGACCGCGCCCATGGGTCCCACGATTGCTGCGATGGCGCCCGGAGGGCGCCGGCACGTCCGTTCGGCAGGTGACGACGAGATTGGCGCGCATGTTTGTTAGGGATAACGGTAGTATTCCGTCATGCGAGG
>DASQTE010000444.1:0-4299 GCA_035642035.1 Blastococcus sp. | reverse complement strand
GCACGGACAAGGTCGACGCCGAGGTCGAGGCCGAGGGGGACGGCCGGTTCGAGCCGGTCGTGGCCCAGGGGACGACCCTGCCGCCCGGTGCCCTGATCGCGTGGCTGCTCCAGGACGACGAGCAGCCGCCCGAGCGCCCTCCGGGGGACGCCGGCGCCGCGCCACCGGCCGGGCCGGCCCTCCGCGACGTCGGGGAGCTGCAGCTCACCGGACCGGCCACCCCGCTGAGCGATGAGCCGGAGGGACGGCTCGCCGCCTCGCCCAACGCCAAGCGGGTGGCGAAGGAACACGGCGTCGACCTGCGCGCCCTGCGCGGCACCGGGCCCGGCGGCCGGATCCTCTCCGAGGACGTCGAGGAGGCGCTCGCCGCCGCGACCACCGCACCCGCTCCGTCCCCCGTCGCCCAGGCGCCGGCCGAGGAGCCGACCCGGGCACCGGCCTCACCGCTCGTGCGCAGGCACGCCGTCGCGCTGGGCGTCGACCTCGGCCAGGTGCGCGGCTCCGGCCTCGGCGGCCGGATCCGCCGCGCCGACGTGGCCGCCGCGGCGGCGGGCGCGACCCAGCCCGCGCAGGCGCCGCCCGCACCCGCGGCCGTCGGCCCGCAGCCCGGCGCGGTCATCCCGCTGACCGGCATGCGGGGGGCGATCGCCCGCAACATGCACGCCTCGCTGCAGGAGATGGCGCAGCTGACCCACGGCTACGAGGCCGAGGTCGGCGCCCTCCTCGCGCTGCGGGACAACCTGAAGCGCGAGTGGGCGGGCACCGGCCTGCGGGTGCCGTCGATCAACGACTTCGTCGTCCGCGCGGCCGCGCACGCCCTCCTCGAGCACCCCATGCTGAACGCGACGATCCGCGACGGCGCGATCCACCTCCTGGAGGAGGTGCACATCGGGGTGGCCGTGGCGGTCCCGGACGGGCTCGTCGTCCCGGTCGTCCGGAACGCCGACCGGCGCGGGCTGGTCGACATCGGCGAGCAGACCGCCGCGCTGGCCACCGCGGCCCGGGAGGGACGGCTCACGCTGCCCGACCTCGAGGGCGCGACGTTCGTCGTCACGGCCCTGGGCTCCTACGGCGTCGACTTCTTCACCCCCGTCGTCAACCCCGGCAACACCGGCATCCTCGGTGTGGGCCGGGTCCGTGACGGCGTCCGGTGGGACGGCGACGTGCCGCACCGCACCTCGGTGCTGACGTTGAGCCTCTCCTTCGACCACCGGGCGGTCGACGGCGCTCCCGCCGCCGAGTTCCTCCGGACGGTCAGCGGCCTGCTGGCCCGTCCGCACCTCGTGCTCGCCGGCTGACGCCGCCGGGCTGCCCGGAACTGGAGGACCGCGTGCCGCTCGATCCCACGCCGGTCGAGGCGACGCTCTTCGCGTCGCTGGACCCGCCGCGCCTGGCCGGCAGCCGGTGCAGCGGCTGCGGCACCGTCAGCTTCCCGCCCACCTCCTCGTGCCCCCGGTGCATGGGGACGACGATGGTGCCCTACGCGCTGCCCGACCGCGGCACGGTCTGGACGTGGACGGTGCAGGGCTTCGCGCCCAAGCCGCCCTACGTGCCACCGGCCGGCGGCTTCCGCCCGTTCCCGGTGGGGTACGTCGACCTCGGCGAGGTCCTGGTCGAGTCGCACCTGCTCGCCGAGGCGGCGCAGCTCCGGATCGGACTGCCCGTCCGGCTGGTGCTGGAGCCGGCCTGGGAGACCGACGGCGCCCCGGTCGTCACCTACGCCTTCGCACCCGACGAGGAGGACGCATGAGATCGGACGACGTCTACGTGGTCGGCGCGGGCATGCATCCCTTCGGCCGGCACGAGGGGGTCAGCGGGCTGGACATGGCCGAGCACGCCCTCCGGGCCGCGCTCGTCGACGCCGGCGTCGGCTGGGCCGACATCGACTTCGCCGTCGGCGGCAGCAACGTCTCGGGGAAGCCGGACTCCCTCGTCGCGCGACTGGGCCTGACCGGCGTGCCCTTCACGACCGTGAAGAACGGCTGTGCCACGGGTGGCGTCGCCCTCGCCACCGCGGTGAGCGCGCTGCAGTCCCGGCGGGCGGACCTCGCCGCCGTCGTCGGCTTCGACAAGCACGAGCGGGGCGCCTTCGCGGCCGACCCGGCGGCCTACGGACTGGGGGAGTGGTACGCGCAGACCGGGATGATGATCACGACCCAGTACTTCGCGATGAAGACCCGCCGCTACCAGCACGAGCACGGGGTCTCCGACCTCGCGCTGGCCCGGATCTCCGCCCGGGCCTTCCGCAACGGGGCGGAGCACCCGATGGCCTGGCGCCGGACCGCGCTCACCGAGGAGGAGGTGCTGGCCTCCGCGCCGGTCAACGAGCCGCTCACGCAGTACATGTTCTGCCAGCCGAGCCAGGGCGCCGTCGGCCTGGTGCTCGCGCGCGGGGACCGGGCGGCCGATCTGTGTGACCGGCCCGTCCGGCTGGCGGCGGTGACCCAGCGGACCCGGCGCTTCGGCTCGTTCGAGGTCTTCTCGCCCTGGCTGAGCCCGCAGCCGTGGCACAGCCCGAGCATCGACGCCGCCGCGGCCGCGTTCGAGGAGGCCGGGATCTCACCGGCGGAGGTCCAGGTCGCCCAGCTGCAGGACACCGACAGCGGCTCGGAGATGATCCACCTGGCCGAGACCGGGCTGTGCAAGCACGGGGAGCAGGAGCAGCTGCTCGCCGAGGGCGCCACCGACGTCGACGGGAGGCTGCCGGTCAACACCGACGGCGGATGCCTGGCCAACGGGGAGCCTGTCGGCGCCTCGGGGCTCCGCCAGGTGCACGAGGTGGTGCGTCAGCTGCAGGGCCGCGCGGCCGGTGCCCAGGTACCCGGGGGGCCGCGGGTCGGGTTCACCCACGTGTACGGCGCTCCCGGCCTGTCGGCGTGCGCCGTCCTGACCGTCGACGAAGGTGCCGCATGAGCGTTCCCGAGCTGGAGAGCTGGCGCGCGGAGGTGCGGTCCTGGCTGGCCGACACCGTGCCGCCACGCAGTGCCGACACCGACGAAGGCCCACCGGACCTCGCGGTCTTCCGCAACATCTCCGACGAGGAGGAGTCGCAGCTGCTCGACGCCGTACGGGCCTACCGCAGGGCCCGGTACGACGCCGGCTACGGCGCGCTCACCCTGCCGGCGGAGCAGGGCGGGGCCGGGCTGCCGGCCTCCTTCGCCATGGTGATGTCGCAGGAGGAGTCCGCCTTCGCGCTGCCGATGTCCACCGAGCTGATCAGCGTCACCACCGGCCTCGTCGGACCCGCGGTCGCGATGTTCGGCACGCCGGAGCAGCGGAAGGCCTACGCCCAGCCCTTCCTGCGCACCGACCTGCTCGCCTGCCAGCTCTTCAGCGAGCCGGGGGCGGGGTCCGACCTCGCGGCGCTGGGCTGCCGGGCGGTGCGCGACGGGGACACCTGGGTGGTCGACGGGCAGAAGGTCTGGACGTCGGGAGCGCGGCACGCCGACTACGGGCTGCTGCTCGCCCGGACCGATCCCGACGTGCCCAAGCACAAGGGCATCACGGCGTTCCTGCTGCCGATGGACACCCCCGGCGTCGAGATCCGCCCGATCCGCCAGATGAGCGGCGGCACCTCGTTCAACGAGGTCTTCCTCTCCGGCGTGCACGTGCCCGACGACCTGCGGATCGGCGAGGTCGGGCAGGGGTGGCAGGTGGCCACGGCCACGCTGTCCTTCGAGCGGACGGCGTCGGGCTCCGGCACCCGGCGCAAGGGCGGGACGTTCGCCGACGTCCTGGAGGTGGCCCGGGCGCAGGGCCGTACCGGCGACCCCGTCGTCCGCCAGACGCTGGCCGACCTCTACGTCCGGGCGCAGCTGCGGGCGGCGACCGTCGAACGCGTGGCGCGCGCTGCGGCCGCCGGCGTGTCTCCCGGCCCCGGGGCGTCGATCGGCAAACTCCTGGCATCGGACCTGCTGGTGCGCACCGGGGAGGCCGCCGCGGACCTGCTGGGGCCCCGCTTCACGGCCGACACCGGCGCCCCGGGGACGTTCGCGTGGACCGAGCACGTCCTCGGCGCGCCCGGCTACCGGCTGGCCGGCGGCACCGACCAGATCCAGCGCAACATCATCGCCGAGCGCGTGCTCGGCCTGCCGCCGGAGCCCCGCGTGGACAAGGACGTGCCCTGGTCGCAGCTGGGCCGCCGCTGACGGACCCCGCTGCCCCCCGCCCCTCGCAGGCTCGCAGCGGGCCCGTCACCAGCCCAGCAGGGTGGCCAGCTGCTCCCGGTGGTGGGCTGCCCCGCCGAGCAGGGCGGCGTCCGCGCGGGCACGGCGGAAGTAGAGGTGGGCGTCGTGCTCC